>JAQTYN010000010.1 GCA_028688275.1 Gallionella sp.
TTAACTAACAAAAAACTAACCTTGTCTAGCAAACTAAGCATACAAGGGGTATCGAACTGCCGTACCGAACCAGATAAGATTAACTAACAAAAAACTAACCTTGTCTAGCAAACTAAGCATACAAGGGGTGGGGGAGAGGGTTGTTTAAAGGAGAAAATCATCATGGCCAATCCTAAAATTTTAAACTACGCCAAAACCTTACGCTCGCATCAAACCGATGCGGAGTTGCGGCTTTGGTATCATCTGCGGGCGCATCGGTTTTTGGATTTTAAATTTAAGCGACAAAAACCCATCGGCAATTACATCGTGGATTTTGTGTGTCTTGAAAAGAAGCTGATTGTGGAATTGGATGGCGGGCAGCATGGCGGACAGATGCAATATGATCTTGCACGCGATGCGTGGTTGCGCGAGCAGGGTTATACGGTGTTGCGGTTTTGGAATAATGACGTGATGCAGCAGTTGGAAAGTGTGTTGGAAGCGATATTGATTGCACTTGAAACAAAAAAGCCCTCTCCCCCTGCCCCTCTCCCGTAAACGGGCGAGGGGAGTAATTAAAAGGAACTCATCATGCAAAATGGCTTTTTACAAATTAATGGTATTGAGGCGTTACCAAGTTTCCTCACCAGCATTGCGATTGGGCTATTGATTGGGTTGGAGCGTGAGCGCAATCCTTCTGCCAAAGCGGGCTTGCGGACGTTTGCCTTGGTGGCGATGTTTGGGACGTTGACGGCTTTTTTGTCCAATAAAATTGGTTCGCCGTGGCTGTTTGTGTTTGGACTCTTAGCCGTTGCCGCCATGATTATCGCCGCTTATCACCATCATCCTGACAAAGATAATGATCCTGGCACCACCACAGTGATTGCCTTGCTGTTGTGCTACGGCTTAGGCGCGATGGTTTGGTACGAGCAAGCCAAGCTAGCGGTGATGTTGGCGATAGGTGTCACAGCCCTACTCTATTTCAAACCTGAATTGAGCGGTTTCTCACAGCGCATGGCGCGGCGTGATTTGGTGGCAGCTTTGCAGTTTTGTGTGCTGACTTTCATCATACTGCCCATATTACCAAATCAAGATTACGGTCCTTATTCTGCTTTTAACCCCCATCAGGCTTGGTTAATGGTGGTACTGATTTCGGGGATTAGTCTGGCAGGTTATGCCGCATTGCACATCATCGGCACACGCTATGGTGCGCCACTCTTGGGTGTATTAGGCGGACTGGCTTCCAGCACTGCAACCACGTTGATCTATGCCAAACATAGCAAAACCAATCCGCCGATGACCGCACTGGCCGGGATGGTGATCATGGTCGCCAGCATGGTGGTATTGGTGAGACTGATGGTGGTCAGCGCAATCGTAGCTTATGGCGCAGTGCCCAGTTTACTGCCTGTTTTTTCGGGAGGACTGTTTTGTGGTTTGTTCGTTGTGGTTTATCGCTGGCATAAAATGGATCCATCCGCCGAATTATATGTTCCCGAAACCACTAATCCCGCCGAATTACATACCGCCGTTGGGTTTGGATTGCTCTATGTGGTGGTGCTATTGGGGTCCGCGTGGATGGTAGATTTGGCGGGTAGCCAAGGTTTGTATATCGTGGCATTTGTATCGGGCTTGACCGATGTCGATGCGATCACTTTGTCCAGCTTACGCCTGTTTAATCTAAAACAACTCAGCGAACACCAAACCGTCGCTGCCATTGCGATTGCCTTTATCGCCAATCTAATTTTCAAATTTGGCTTGGTGTACTTTATTGCGGGTCGCGAATTGGCCAAACGCGTTGCCACGGGATTTGCTGCGATTGCGTTTGGGGTGCTGATCGCTTTGTTATTTTAAATGGGCGGGCATCCTCCTACCGAGAGCGCATTACCCGACGACCACGTAGGCAATCCGTTATAATCCGCACCCTTGTTTATTGAAATCATCACCATGTCTGTTTTGCTATGGATCGTTGTAGCCAGTTTTATCGGCGGCGTATTAAGCGTGTTGTGTGCAGCATTATTTGCCTTGAATGCGCGCGCCCATTGGGTGAATAGTCTGGTCAGTTATGCTATCGGCGCGCTCTTAGGCGCAGTATTTTTGGATATTTTGCCCGAAGCCATCGCGCTGAGCCCCAACATTACCAAAGTCAGTGGGACGGTCTTAGTCGGCATATTGCTTTTTTTCACCTTGGAAAAGCTGCTGTTGTGGCGGCATTGCCATCACGATCATTGCGAAGCTCACGAACCAACCCCAGCGCACAACCACGGACGCAGCGGCACGATGATTATCGTGGGCGATACTTTCCATAATTTTGTCGATGGCATCATTATCGCCGCCGCATTTTTAACCGATATTCATCTGGGCATCGTGACGGCACTGGCGATTATCGCGCATGAAATCCCCCAAGAAGTCGGCGACTTTATGATTTTGCTGCATTCTGGCTACCGCAAATCGACTGCTTTGATGCTGAACTTGGTGTCTAGTTTGGCGACGCTAGTGGGTGGGGTATTGGCATATTTCGCGCTGCAATCCATGCAAAGCATGGTGCCAACATTGTTAGCACTTGCCGCTGCCAGTATGATTTACGTCGCCGTCGCCGATTTAATCCCAGGATTACACAAACAAACCCAGCTACGTGATACCGTGCAGCAAGTGGTGCTGATTGCACTGGGCATTTCGTCCATTTTTATTATTAATTTATTGGTCGGAGCGGGGTAATTGTGTTCCCTCTCCCACTTGAGGGAGAGGGTTAGGGAGAGGGCTGGTTTACACATTCCTTGTCCCTCCATCACACCCTCTCCCCCTGCCCCTCTCCCACACGTGTGAGAGGGGAGTTTACGAAAGGATTTTTATGTCTCAAACCCTTCCTAAAATCGGTTTCGTTTCACTAGGCTGCCCTAAAGCCACGGCGGATTCCGAGCTAATCTTGACGCGTTTGCGCGCAGAAGGTTATTTAATTTCAACAAGTTACCAAGAGGCTGATTTAGTCGTGGTCAACACCTGTGGCTTTATTGACAGCGCGGTGGAAGAGTCATTAGACGCGATTGGCGAAGCCTTAGCGGAAAACGGCAAAGTGATTGTGACGGGCTGTTTAGGCGCGAAAGGCGAGGTGGTCAAACTGGCGCATCCCAAAGTCTTAGCCGTCACGGGCCCGCACGCCACCGATGAAGTCATGGCTGCCGTGCATCAACATGTGCAGCCTCCAAAAATGGACAGGTTGTTGGCGGTTCCGCCTCAAGGCATACGCTTAACCCCCAAACATTATGCTTACGTTAAAATTTCTGAAGGCTGCAACCACCGCTGTACCTTCTGCATTATCCCCAGCTTGCGAGGCGATTTAGTCAGCCGCCCCGTCGGCGAAGTGCTGCAAGAAGCACAGCATCTAGTCAATGCGGGCGTAAAAGAATTACTCATCATCTCGCAAGACACCAGTGCTTACGGCGTGGATGTCAAATACCGCACGGGATTTTGGGGTGGCAAACCCGTCAAAGCCCGCATGACCGAACTCGCTGTGGCATTAGGCGAATTGGGCGTGTGGGTGCGCTTGCATTATGTCTATCCCTATCCGCATGTCGATGAAGTCATTCCCTTGATGGCGGCAGGCAAAATTTTGCCTTACTTGGATATTCCTTTCCAACACGCCAATCCGCGCATCTTGAAACTGATGAAACGCCCTGGCAACAGCGAAGGCGTGTTAGCGCGCATCCAACAATGGCGCGAAATTTGCCCTGACTTAACTTTGCGCAGCACGTTTATCGTCGGTTTCCCTGGCGAAACCGACGCAGAATTTGAAGAGTTGCTGGAATTCTTGCGCGTCGCACAATTAGATCGCGTGGGGGCTTTTGCCTATTCACCTGTTGAAGGTGCGGTGGCGAATGACTTGCCTGACCACGTTCCACCCGAAGTTCAACAAAATCGATTGGAACGCCTGATGTTGCTACAAGCCGAGATCAGCGCGCAACGCTTGCAGCGTAAAATTGGACGCACAATCACGGCGCTGGTCGATGAAGTCGATGAAGAG
Organism: Gallionella sp.; assembly: GCA_028688275.1. Lineage (GTDB taxonomy): Bacteria > Pseudomonadota > Gammaproteobacteria > Burkholderiales > Gallionellaceae > Gallionella. Next base: position 3,995 of record JAQTYN010000010.1, read on the forward strand.
GGTGCTGTGGCACGCAGTGCGGCGGATGCACCAGAAATTGATGGCTTGGTTTACATCGAAAATGGTCAAGATCTATCCGTAGGTGAACTCGTCACGGTGAAAATCATTGATGCGGACGAGCATGATTTGTGGGCTGAGTTGATTTCTTAATCTGAACAATAAGGGGAATAACATGAAAATACGCATGCATCTTGCTTGGTATTTCATTGCGATCGTACTGTTGGGGCTGACTGCTTGCGATAAGTTAAAACCTGAGGAAGGCTTCGCCATGAGCATATTTGTGCATGGCGAGGCAGGACGTGATGTGATTCCCCTGAAACGGGATGGCATACTTACGGTCGATTTAGGGACGGAAAAAAAGAGCTTTGCCCTCAATGAGCAAGGTGAAGCGCGCATTACGAATATTCCTCAGTCGCAACGTGACAAGCAAGTTAAAGTCAGTTTAGCCGCCGCTGGATATGAGCTACTCGACCCCAACGGCATCATTAAGTTATCACCTGAAAATGTATATTTACCCGTCAGAATGATTACTTTGCCTATTAGCGGGCAAGTACAAGATACCAAAGGCAATATCATTTCAGGGGCTAAAGTCAGTGTAGGGACATTTTCAACTCAGACAGATGAGAATGGCTGGTATATGCTGAAATTGCCCCGCAATTTATCTGAAAAAGACCAATCGTTAGAAGTATCTATAGCGGGCTACAAGCCTTACAAAATTCCTGTTTTAATGGAAGAAGCCCCGCAAACGTTGATCTTGCAACCTGAAAAATAGGCGGCAAAAAAGCAGGCAAAACGCCTGCTTTTTGTGAAGTGAGGAGGGGGAAGAGGAAAACCAGCTTTTCTAACAAAGGTTGTTAGAGAGGCACTGATTAAATCTTCCGTTCTTGGTGAGCTTGTCGAACCATGAACGGAAGATTTAATAAAATCAAAGAACTAAACCCGCTCACCCTTCGACAGGCTCAGGACGAACGGATTTAACAGCGTTTTCTTAGGTTTTACCCTTCTCTCTTCTCCCTAGCCCGCTTCGCCATTACACGCTGCGCTTCTCGTACTTCCTCGCCACATACTCATCCACAATTTGCGTGAACTCCGCTGCGATATTATTGCCGCGCAAGGTCATGGCTTTTTCACCGTCTATGTAAATCGGTGCAGCGGGCGTTTCGCCTGTCCCTGGCAGACTGATGCCGATATTGGCAAGTTTACTTTCACCAGGGCCATTCACCACACAGCCCATCACCGCAACTGTCATGTTTTCCACACCCGTGTACTGCTTACGCCAGACAGGCATTTGGTCTCGCAAATGGCGTTGGATGCTTTGTGCCAATTCTTGGAAAAACTGGCTGGTGGTGCGTCCGCAACCAGGGCAAGCCGTCACCATCGGGGCAAAAGCACGCAATCCCATGGTTTGTAAAATCTCTTGCGCCACCACCACTTCTTGAGTGCGTGAACCATTCGGTTCAGGGGTGAGCGAAATGCGGATAGTGTCGCCGATACCTTCTTGCAATAAGACAGACAATGCTGCGGTCGAGGCAACGATCCCTTTCGAGCCCATGCCCGCTTCGGTCAACCCCAAATGCAAGGCGTAATCACATTGCTGAGTCAGTGAACGATAGACCGCAATCAAATCCTGCACTTCGCTGACTTTACAAGACAGCACAATGCGGTTGTGCGGCATCCCCAATTGTTCCGCACGTTCAGCACTTTGCAGCGCAGAAGCAATTAACGCGGCGCGGGTGACAGATTTTACATCCAGCGGTTGCGCCAATTTGGAATTTTCATCCATCATGCGCACCACCAGCCGCTGATCCAAACTTCCCCAGTTCACACCGATACGCACAGGCTTATCAAAGCGAATCGCAGTCTCAATCATAATGGTGAAAGGATCTTCTTCGGTGCGATTACGACCGACATTACCAGGGTTGATGCGATACTTTGCCAATGCCTGCGCGCACTCTGGGTAGTCCGTCAACAAGCGATGCCCGTTGTAATGAAAATCCCCCACCAACGGCACATGACAGCCTAACGCATCCAAACGGCGGCGAATATGGGCTACGGCTGCAGCGGCTTCTGGCGTGTTGACAGTGATGCGCACCAACTCAGAACCCGCTTGCGCCAGTTCAAAAACCTGTTTGGTGGTAGCGGTGATGTCCGCCGTATCGGTGTTGGTCATGGATTGAATGACAATGGGTGCGCCCCCCCCCAACATCACTTCTCCTACCATTACCCGTTGTGACGGGCGGCGTAATATCATTGCACTCATTTTTATTCCAGTTCTAAACGAGCAATCGCGCTATCCGAACGCGAAATATGCTCAGATAAATCAATTTCTGCCCCTTTGTAGTACAAATGGACGCTCGGAGAGTTGCCAATCACCAATGAAAAGGGCGGACGTCCATCCAACCTTAATTCACCACCCTTATAATTCAATTGTGAAGACAGCACTTTACCTGACTGTTCTTTCACTTCAACCCACGCATCCTCGTCAAACACCAAACGCAAGGGCGCGGCAGCAAGCACCACGCCACTCGTAGGAAGCGTCGTCAACACCGCTGAAATCGGGTTAGGCGCGCTGGCAACCGTACTTATCTCAAGCGGGATCACTGAAAAATCACCCTGCTCTAACGCTTGATCTTGGAGTTTTGACACAGAGGCATTCGGGGGGGTATTAAAGCTCCAAACGGCAAACAAACTCGCCACTAGTACCACCCCTGCCGCAGCCGCCAACCAAATCGAATTTTGCTTACGACGTGTCGAACGTTGTGATGCCAAAGGCACCTCACTGGTCGCAGGCATGATGATTTCTGTGGATTTTGGGGCAGGCAATGCAGCCAAAAGAGACGGCACATCCAATCCCAACAACTTGCCATAACTGCGCACAAACCCGCGTACAAAGGTCATATCTGGCAGCTGAGCATAGTCTTCATCTTCCAATGCCATTAAGCGTTGGACTGGCAGTTTAATACTCTCAGCTATATCCTTAAGGCTTAAACCTTGCTGTTCACGCGCCACACGCAAGGTCTGACCTAATTTGATAGGCGATTTCGATTGGGCAGGCAAATTATCTTCGATCACCATGATGTTATAGCTTCAAGCTATCTAATAAATGGGCTTCAGTGGAATCAGGGAAATGCGTGCGCAACTGCTCCGCGTAGCGAATGGCTGAACTGCTGTCTCCTACTCCCCGCTCAATCCGAGCTGCTAGCAATAAGTTGGCTGCACTTAAGTCACCACCCGCCGCACTATACTCACCGAAATAGCGTTTAGCGGTATGGAATGCACCTTGTGCAAAGCTCACCTCCGCCATCCCTAACAATGCAGCAGGCAGACCTGGACGAACGGTCAGTGATTTTTGCAGGAAATCTTGCGCCTCGCTGTAATTTCCCGCTTTTTGCGAACAAACACCCGCATTTAAATAAGCGCGCTCTGGCGTGGTGTAGAGCGGATTTTTCAGTGCCACTAAGAAATGGGGAATAGACTCAGCAGGGCGACCGCGTTGGCACAAGAACCAGCCGTAATTATTATGGGTTTCAGAATCATTGGGTTCTAAACGCAAGCTTTGTTTAAAGTCCTCGTCCGCTTCCTTATCCTCACGCAAGTTCATGCGAATCAACCCCCGCATATTGTAAGCAGGCGCATAGTTCCCATCGGTCTTTATTGCGACATCCACTTCATTCAGTGCAATCCCAATTTGCGCACGTTGGTAATACATTCCTGCCAACTCAGTATGCACTTTTGCACTTGCACGCTCCTGTGAGCGTTCTTCACCAACCGAAGCACCTCGCGTGCTCACGCAACCTGATAACACTATGAGCAAAAACAGCATTCCGTATTTCATGCGCATTTCTCCTAAATTTGCACAATGCGTTGCATCGTGCGTTTGGTTTTGTCCTGCACTTGCCCCGCTAATTGCCCACAAGCGGCATCAATATCGTCACCGCGTGTTTTACGCAAGGTCGTGGTAATACCGCCTTGAATCAAAATATCGCGAAAACGCTGAATCGCATCAGGTTTTGCGCGCCGATAAGGAGATAGGGGGAAGGGATTAAAAGGAATCAGATTAAACTTGCAGGGTACATCGCGTACCAATTTCAACAATTCACGCGCTTGTTGTTCGCTGTCGTTAATGCCATCCAGCATCACATATTCAAAGGTAACGAAATCCCGAGGGGCTTTTTCCAGATAGCGATTACATGCAGCCAGTAACTGTTTTAAAGGATATTTTTGATTGATAGGCACAAGCACATCACGCAGTGCGTCATTAGGCGCGTGCAGCGAAATCGCCAAGGCGACAGGGCATTCCTCACGCAATCTGTCCATCGCAGGCACAATGCCAGAGGTGGAAACCGTCACACGACGGCGCGACAAGCCATATCCATGGTCATCTAACATCAAACGCAGCGCGCTCACCGTGTTGTCAAAATTAAGCAGTGGTTCGCCCATGCCCATCATCACCACATTGCTGATCGGCCAATTTCCCTCAGCATTTTTGCCGAGCTGGTGATTCGCCCACCACAACTGACCGATGATTTCCGCCACACTCAAGTTGCGATTAAAGCCTTGTTTGCCCGTGGAGCAAAAAGAGCAATCCAGCGCACAACCCGCTTGGGTCGAGACACACAACGTGCCCCGTGTTTCTTCAGGAATATAAACCGTTTCCACGGCATTCCCCACCCCCACATCCAGCAGCCATTTGCACGTGCCATCTTCGGACACGGCTTCGCGCATTATCGTGGGGGGGCGAATTTCAGCGACTTGCAGCATTTTATTGCGCAAGCTGGCAGCAATGTCTGTCATTGCCGCAAAATCGGACTCCCCGACTTTGTAAATCCAGCGCATCAACTGGCGTGCCCGAAACGGTTTTTCGCCCATTTCGGTTAAATAAGCCGCCAATCCATGCGCATCAAAATCGAGGAGGTTTTGTTTCATGTCATACCTATTACCCAACGCGGATCAAGCGCAGGGTTGTTTCCCTTAACGGGAGTAAACGTTCAATGCTGGGAAGTAATACGCGATTTCAACCGCTGCTGTTTCAGCTGCGTCAGAACCGTGTACTGCATTCGCGTCAATGCTGTCAGCAAAGTCAGCGCGGATAGTGCCAGGAGCTGCATCTTTAGGATTGGTAGCACCCATCAAGTCACGATTCTTCAGAATCGCGCCTTCGCCTTCCAACACTTGAATCATTACTGGGCCAGAAATCATAAAGCTGACCAAATCTTTGAAGAAAGGACGGGCTGCGTGAACAGCGTAGAAGCCTTCAGCTTCAGCTTGGGACAATTGGGTCATGCGGGCGGCAACCACTTTCAGGCCAGCACCTTCAAAACGGGAATAAATTTGACCGATGACATTTTTTGCAACAGCATCAGGTTTGATAATCGACAGGGTACGTTCAACAGCCATGCTACTCTCCAAATATAAATAAAAAAACAAACTTCAAAAATGAACGGGATACTGCAACATAGTAACAAAAATGCCGCGCACCACCCAAAATGAACGCGGCATTCTATCAGAATTTGCCCTTATCAGCGAGGCACAGTTCAAGCGTCAAATCATGCCCGTTCAGAGCAAACCTCAAATAAACAAAGTCGTATTGGACTCAGAAGCTTCACCCAAGAACGCCGCGACACCGCCAATTTCCACGCCATCAATCAGCTCGGTCTTGTCTATTCCCATCACATCCATGGACATCTGGCAGGCGATGAGTTGCGCGCCGCCATCGATTAAGCTTTGCAACAAATGACCTGGGGTTTCTACGCCCTTGTCGTGCATGACTTTACGGATCATCTTCGCACCCAAGCCGTGCATATCCATCTTAGAAATTGACGTGAGGTGATCCACACCTGAGGGCAACATGCTGCTGAACATCCTATCCATCAGCGGCTTGTTGCGCGCTGGGGCATCTTCGCGGCGCAGCACGTCCAGCCCCCAGAAAGTGAAGAATAGACTCACGCCTTTGCCCATCGCCAGCGCGCCATTGGCAATAATCATGCTCGCCATGACCTTATCCAAATCGTCTGAAAATACCACCAGCGTCAGCTTGTCTTTGATCGCTGTAGGCAATGTCGTCGCAAGCACGGGCGCATTTTTACGCAACAGCACCACCATCAAGCCTTTTTCGGCTTTAATCGACAGCACTTCGTTGCCTGTTTTCTTCGCCCAAGCCCGAACATCACGACCAAAGGCGGGATCAGAAACCGTCACTTCCAGCAACTCACCCGCTTCTAACGCGTCCATCGCCTTATAGGTTTTCATAATCGGACCAGGACATTGCAGCCCTACCGCATTCAGGATGTGTACCTCGCCACTGGGCGCGCTCCATGCCGCACTGACCACACAACTGCCGCTACGCTCCGCTTCAATCTCCGCAGGGTCGCGTCGTTTAATATCTTCGTAATCGAAAATATCGGGATTCGCTTGCTTATCCACCGCCCACGAATACGTTTTGTAGCCGCCTGAAAGATTCTTAACCTGCGTAAAGCCATGTTGTTTGAGGATGCGATAAGCCAAATAGCCGCGCAAGCCAATCTGACAGAACAGCACCACAGGCGCATTTTTATCCAGCTCATCCAAGTGTTCGCGCAATTGGTTCACATTGATATTGCGCGCGGTGGCGATACTGCCGAATTCGTATTCTTCCGCCGTGCGCACGTCGATCAGTTGCGGTTTATCCGCCTGAGCGTTCAGACTTTGGTTCAGCTCACGCCAAGAAATCAACTGGTGCGATTGATTCAGTATGTTGATGGCGACATAACCCGCGATATTGATGGGATCTTTAGCCGAACCAAAAGGCGGCGCGTAAGCCAATTCCAGTTCCGCCAAATCTTCCACGTGCAGATTGCCATGAATCGCGGTGGCGATGACATCAATGCGTTTGTCCGCACCATCTGCCCCAACCGCTTGCGCACCGAGTATTTTGCCTTCTGGGGTAAACAACAATTTCAGGCTGATTTGTTTCGCGCCAGGGTAATAGCTGGCATGAGAACCGCTATGCGTGATGCAGCTCAAGTAAGGAATGCCCGCCGCGATCAGCTGCTTCTCGTTCAATCCCGTGGTGGCAGCCGCCAAATCAAAGGCTTTTAGTATCGACGTGCCTTGCGTGCCACGATACTGCTGGGTGTTGCCAAACACGATATTGTCCGCCGCCATGCGCCCTTGACGATTGGCAGGGCCCGCCAACGGAATCAACACTTGCTGACCGCTGATGGTTTGGGTCACTTCAATCGCATCGCCCACCGCGTAAATATCCGCGTCAGAAGTCTGCAAATAATTATCGACCTTAATCCCGCCCGTTTTCCCCAACTCCAAACCACTGGCTCGCGCCAAAGTCGTTTCAGGGCGCACGCCAATCGCCAACACCACCATATCCGCCTGCAAGCGACGACCACTACCGAGATAAACCACGGTATGCCCTTCCCTATCCTCGAAACGCTCCACCTTGTCCGACAGATACAGCTCCACATTTTTATCCTTCATGTGGGCATGCACGATTGCCGCCATTTCATAATCCAGCGGGGTCAAAATCTGGTCTGCGCCTTCTACCAACGTGGTAAAAATTCCCTTATCATGCAGATTTTCAGCCACCTCAATCCCAATAAACCCGCCACCTATCACCACCGCACGGCGCGGTTTATGCTGTTCCAGATGCGCCATAATGCGATCCAAGTCAGGGATATTGCGCAGCCCAAAAATGCGCGGCGAGTCTATGCCTGGCAATTTCGGACGCAAAGGCTCCGCCCCTGGCGAGAGCAACAACTTATCATAAGACTCATCAAACTCATCGCCCGTGGCAAGATTACGTAAGCGCACGACTTTTGCCGCTCGATCAATCGCAATGGCCTCGGTACGACTCCGCACCTCCACCCGATAACGCGCCTCGAAAGCAGGTTCCGACGTCACCAACAATTGTTCACGTTGCTCAATGGTGTGAGAAATGTGATACGGCAGCCCACAGTTGGCAAAACTGATATACGGACCGCGCTCGATCATCACGATTTGCGCATTTTCGTCGTTGCGACGTATCCGCGCCGCAGCGGTTGCACCCCCTGCCACACCACCAATAATAATTACTTTCATAGAAACTCCTTAAATTAAAAAAATAAAATGCACCGCAAAATCAATTGCGTGCAATGGGATAGGGTTGAATTTAGCTAGAAAATCACTGAATGATTCGTCATCCTAAGCCGTGAGCTTGTCGAATGGTAGAAGGATGAACGGAGAGGGGAAAACACACCCTGCGGATACGGACAGATAACCTGAACAGCTCGATAGCTTGAAAATTTAAACATCATGGCACGCATTTTCGGCTTAAAGCGCGAGCTTTACAAGCAACGTTTTGAGCGGGTAGCAGCAGAAGCTTATCCTATCATTGCGCATAGACTTGGGCAGTCTCGCGTAGGACGGCAATATTTAAAACACGTTGCGCCGTTCTGCGCTGAATACATAATTTGTTACCCCCAAAACTATGCACAAGGATAGCGCGCTGGTTCGAGAAACGTGAAACTATACAACCAAAAGGATGAGGACTTACAATCGCCACGACCCAGTTATAACCGTTAGGGACACGATATCCAAACAGTGGCGCAAAACGTCAACTTTTTGATCGTGCTAATAATGGGGGATTACTAATTTTTACGGAAGCCCTTAAGTATGGATAATCAAGATGCAACCTCGTGTGGGATTAAAGCCAACAAGGATTCGGATGTTTACAATCCATTTCTCCGTTCACGTGACATGCGAAAGATGCTGTTAATCCATGTGAAGATTCCCCCCTTGCTTAATTTTGATGGAAAAGGATTCATATGTGCACTCGTCACATCAAGATGCCATATAGGCTGTACACATTGCATGTTTTTTTCCAACATGACAGAAGGTAAGAATGAGTTCAACACGATGACACCAGCTCGCATAGATAAACTGATGCAGCTAGTAAGTGACTCCAATACTGGCTACCTACTTGTATCAGGAGGAGGGGAAGGATTCATTGAACCATCGCTTATGTATCAGATTATAGAGACATCCACTGCCGACATAGCATGGATAGTCACAAGTGGGTTCTGGGCACAAAAAAAATCGCGTGCAGCCGAAATTCTTAGAAAATCTTACCAAGCCTTTTTACGCGGGAACAAGAGCAAGCCAAACAGACAAGTATGTCTTCGTATAAGTGTCGATTCCTACCATGCCAGTAAATTGGTTATAGATCCAATTTATCCTTTCAAATACATCATTAACATTATCCAAATATTTGAGTCAACCTACTCAACTCAAACAGGCTTCTTCCTTCAACTCCACTGTATTGAAGGGGAGGAGAAGCTCATTGATCAGTTACGCCAGCAAGTTAATGCTGTCGAGGTTATAAATGTATCCTCAATGCACACTAATGAAAAGCTTACTGAATCAGCAATTACACTTAGAATGCCATCAGGCTTTGAGTTTGAAATTACGTTCGCGAAATTACTTCTTTCAGATATTGCAGCTGACTTGCGCGATGAAAAGATGCTTGATAGACGAATTGAGCTATGGGAAAAAGATGCCTTTGTCAATGAGCGAGGCATGGCAGCGTACCAGCTCAACTCCAATGGCTCCATTGGTACTGATATGCTGGTTGTCTACGACGGAAGAGTTGCTGGCGGCTGGCAAAGTGAGATGCCTGACATCTCAATCAATATTGACGTAGATTCATACGAAACCATATTAAATAAAACACTCTCCGACCCAGGGGTTCTAGCCACAATAGAGCATGGCATCGCCTATCGATTCGAAATCATCAATGAAGTCTGCCCTAAGGCTAGTCTCCGTGCAAAAGCAGTAAATATTCGAGACTACACCAGCCTTGTACTTCTTGAAGAAGATGCCGTAAAGCTCTATTACACGCTTCGTGCGATTCAGGATTTCATTACTGAAGGTCGCATTGAACAGCAAAATATGAACACTTGGCCTCCCGCACTTAAAACCATTATTAACCTCTCCAAGGAGGAGCTGCGACGACTATACCAGTCGTCAGACTATGACATAGTAAAGCAGTTTGAGGAAACCGAGCCTGAATTTACTGATCTTATCCAAGAAATACGGGTTTACACCAGAACAGGAAACTTTGAAAGCATCATCCAATTTTTGTCCCAGCAAGCAGAAAAAAACCTTCGCCGCCTCGATAAATGGCGTTTATTGATGGAAAGGATTTCACACGATTGGTACGATATCCAATCACTGGATGCTAAAGAACTCCTCGCGTTGATGCAGGTGGAACAATTTATTGATTCTCGACTACTGCAAGGACGAAGAGTCTATGAGGGACTATCAAGGTTATAGTTAAAATATTTACACTTCTATCAGACGACATGACATGAAGATATTAATAACTGGTGCGCAAGGATATTTAGGAGCGTTACTTTTCGCTGAACTTCGGAATGAGTATGACATTGTGGGTACTGCGCGCAGCAGGTTCCTTTCCAAGGATGTCATACCGCTTGATATTAGGGACATCGACTTAATGTATAAATGCTTCGCTTCAGTGATGCCTGACGTAGTTATCCATACAGCAGCAATTTCTAATGTCGCCTCATGTGAAGAGAATCCAGCTGAAGCGTTCAGGACGAATGCAGGAGGGACATTAAACATCGCGCAAGCAGCAAATGAAATCGGAGCCAAAGTCATTCTGATTTCCTCTTTGGCTGCCCAGAATCCGTTGACAGTGTACGGAAATAGCAAGCAAGCAGCCGAGAACCATATTCGAATGGTAAAAGCAGGGTATGAAATTCTTCAGCTCTCTATGACTTTTGGCCTCAGCCCAAATACCACAAATAATAGACCGTTCAATAAAATTTTACGCTCAATGAAATCGGGATTGCCGCAACTTTATGACAACAAATGGAAATTTCAACCAACCCACACTGAGCATTTTCTCTCGGTCATTAGCTGCATACTGCAACGACCATTCGGTGGAAATAATCTGACTATTACCATCGAAGAAAGTAGCACAATGCATCAGATTGCATCGGATGTTCTAAATCCTGACCTCGTTATAGGGGCTCCCCTTTATCAAAGGCGCGCAGAGCAATTGGTGGATACATCACACTTGTCACGATTAGGTTTTCCAACCACAACATATTGCACCATGATAAAGCGATTAAGGGAGCAGCTAAAAATAGCCAATACAAATTTTGTATCTTTCAGCAATGAAATTTAGGAGACCGTGCCAGCTATTGCGACCCATTTAACATTTACTGCAAGAACACTACATTACCTATTTTGCGACCTAACTCGTATCCTACAAAGCTGGAGCTTTGTTGGCGGTATTGCCCTCCATGACTTTCCGCAGCACACCCGCCCCACGCCTTCGCGGGGGCAAGCTCTTCGCGAGGATGACAACTAAATCAGCATTTCCTTAAAACTTCGCATTCGGAATGGGGTAGTGTTCAATCACGAAATCAATGTCTTTATCCCCTCTGCCGCTGAGATTCACCAAAATCGTTTTATCGCTCCCCAATGTCTTGGCGAGTTTCATGGCGTAGGCGACCGCATGGGCGGATTCCAACGCAGGAATGATGCCTTCGAGTTGTGACAGTTTATAAAACGCATCGACGGCTTCTTCATCGTTGCACAGACCAATTTTGGTTCTGCCGATTTCGTTCAGGTAAGCATGTTCTGACCCCACTTATTCGCAAAAAGACCGCATAAAATGTACATAGCAATGCACATGAACTTCAAAATTCACTTAGGGAGCCGCTGACTTATTCAGTTTTCGTCATCCACGCGGAAGAACAAACATAGTTAAATCAAATAGATATACCCAAGAATTCGTGAGGATGACGAATAAATCTAAAAACCGTCGTTGAGATTGATGATAAAAATGGCTGCGATCCAATGCTGGCGCATGTTTGCGGCAAACGATGCACGACCCCAAATTGGGGAGAAGCTTGCGCCATCCCATACGATGAAAGCGATCAGGTAGATCCAGTTATAACGGATTGGCAATTGCGACTAGAATGCTGTTGCTTGGTAAATAGCGTGGTTTCGCAATCACTTTGTGAAATACAGATGACGCATTTTATCTCACGCCCGCTGTCACCCTCTGTGCATTAATCTCGGCGATGGCTGCTTCAACACTGTCGGCGACCTCGTTTGAAGCATTATGCTTAATGGCACTGGCTTTGACGATAATGTTGACTAGGCTTTTTGAATGCACCCGATACGAAAATCGCGTATAGGTTTTCACCACTTTCGCGCGGTATTCTCCCCATTCTGAGATGATGGCACTGGTCACAACAAAATCGTCCAATACAAGAATCGTATCCATAGGACGGTAAAATCGACCAAAATAATCCGCATATTGGCGCGCCCATGCCTCACAGTCGTCCTTGGTTTCTATTTTCCAATTTGGCGTCGCGATCACAATATCGTTTTCCACATCATGCCTAAAATCTATGGTTCCTATCACGGTATTTCCTATCGCCTTTCAATGGTATTCACATCACTAAACCTGAATCGGCTATTTAATGCCCGCTTTCGCTCTCTCGGCTTTAATGGCAGCAATCGCCTCTTCGATACTCTTGGCTTCTCTATTCGGGGTTTGGTATTTAGCATTACTGGTCATACTGGCAATACTGACCAGCATTTTCGGATTCACCCGATAAGAAATCCGAATATAGTTTTCGATCATCTTCGCGCGGTATTCGCCCCACAGTGTCATGATATTGCCGCTCATCGTAAAATAGTCAAATACAAAAATCACATCAATTTTGCGATGAAATTGACGGAAGTAATCATCACATTGTCCGAATCCCACCCTACAATCTTCCTCGGTTTCCATGTGCCAGCGTGGGGTCGCGATCACAACATCATTGCGCACGTCATGCCTAAAATCGACTGTTCCTCTCACAACATTACCTCAACTATTAGTGTTCATTTATCTTGAATAATCACTGAAAACAGGGACGAATCGTTGCTTGATGCCCGTTGATCCTATCCGCTTGAATCGCGGTGATAGCATGCGCTATGCTTTCCGCTTCACTGCTAGGATTTTTGTATTTAATTGCACTGATCGAACTGGCAATGTTGACGACGGGTTTGGGATGAACCAGATAGTAGAATCTAGTATAGCGTGTAATCAGCTTGATTCTGTACTCTCCCCACACCGTCATGATTTGACTGTTAATCGTAAAATCATGCAACACAAAAATCATATCCATAGGGCGATCAAAATGATGACTAAAATACGCCTCATACTGATTAAGCCATAGCTCACAATCCTCTTGCGTTTCTATTCTCCAGTGTGGGATGGCGATGACAATATCATTTTCCGTGTCATACTGAAAGTCTATTGTTCCTATCACACAGTCCTCAACTATTTATTTTAAGGAGGTACTGATTAAATCCGTTCCCCTTGAGCCGTGAGTTTATCGAATGGTCGAAGGGTGAACGAATTTAATCTATTGATTTAATTACATCTTCCATTCATGGCTCGACAAGCTCACCACGAACGTAAGATTTAATCAGCGTTTCCTTAGTTTTATGAAGCTCCCCACAATTTAGCGAAATCGCTATTTAATGCCCGCTTTTGCCCTATCTGCTTTAATGGCAGCAATCGCCTCTCCAATACTACTTTTTTCTGGGTTAGGTGTTTTGGTTCTTAGAATACTGACCGTTGTGGCGATACTGACCAGAGCTTGGGGACTCACTCGATAAGAAAACCTAACGTGGTTTTCGTGAAACAGCTTGACTCGGTATTCCCCCCACACCGTCATAATCTGACCGTCGATACTCAAGTCACCCAATAAAAAAATTACATCAACTTGCCGACCAACTCGTTGAAAATAATTAGAATATTGATCGAACCATGCTTGACAATCCGCTTCGGTTTCAATTTTGCCGTGCGGCGTAGCGAACACAATGTTGTGACGCACGTCATGCTTAAAATCTACCGTGACGCTCATTGTTTTCTCCTGTGCGTTAGGCAGATGCCGCCACGCCCAACCTTTCGGCTTTAATCCCTTCAATCGCCCCTTCGACACTGTCCGCATCTTGGCTGATGGCGTTATATCTAAACGAACTAGATTTCACCATAATATTGACTAAGCTGTTGGAATTCACCCGATAAGAAAAGCGAATAAAGCTCTTCATCAGCCTAACCCGATATTCACTCCAGACCGTCACAATTTGACTGGCAACCACAAAGTCATCCAGCACGAAAACGGCATCCACTTTTCGGTGAAATACGCCAAAATAATCAACGTATTGTTTAAACCAAGCCTCACAATCTTCCTTGGTTTCAATTTTCCAGTGTGGTGTGACAATCACCACGTCATTTTCTTCGTCATATTGAAACTGTATTGTTCCAGTCATTGCGGATTGACTCCTAAGTGGTTGCGTACAAATAATTGGGTATTGAGTTGCTAGTCGTTAGTCGCTAGTTTTTAGTTGCTGGCGTGCAAATTTTTTTTCATCTAATTGAATAGATTGTAAAAGATAGGGTGGCGGGCAGTTTCTCTGCATTAACTAACGATTAGCGACTAATAGCTTAAAATCCCCGAAAATTTAGGTACGGATACTTACTCGTTGTTACTGAATACCCGCTTCAGCTCTTGCCGCTTTAATGCCTGCAATCGCGCCTTCGATACTGTCTGCATCTTGACTCGCGGCGTTGTATTTCAATGAGTCGTTTTTAATAATAATTTTGACCAGCGAGTTAAAATGTACCCGATAGGAAAAACGATAATAGTTTTTGACCAAGTTCGTTCGATATTCTCCCCACACACTGATAATTTTGCTGCTCACCACCAAATCATCCAGCACAGAAATAGAATCCATTTTGCGGCCAAAGGGCGCGAGGTAATCCGTATATTGCTTGAACCATAGCTCGCAATCTTCTTGCGTTTCTATTCTCCAATGGGAGATGTTAATGACCACATCATTTTCCGCATCGTAGTGAAATTCTGCCGTTCCAGCCATGGCGTGTTTACTCCTAAAATTAAGCTGATTTATCGAATGCCAGCTTCAAGCCTCGCGGCTTTAATCCCTGCAATCGCGCCTTCGATACTGTCCGCATCTTGACTTGCGGCGTTGTATTTGAATGCACCGCTTTTAATAATAATTTTAATCAATGAGTTCACATGTACTCGATAGGAAAATCGAATATGCTCTTTCACCAAGGTCATTCGGTATTCCCCCCACACATTGATAATTTGACTGGTCACGGCAAAATCATCCAGCACCATAACCAGATCCATTTTGCGACCAAAGGGCGTGAGATAATCCGTATATTGCTTGAGCCACACCTCACAATCTGCTGGGGTTTCTATCTTCCAATTGGGTATCGCAATCACCACATCATTTTCTGCATCGTATTGAAACTGTATCGTTCCCACTTCGGCATTTGTCCCGACAGATTGCAAGCCCTTTTCAAGCCGTGAAGCCGTAATGCCCGCAATCGCTTCCTCAACACTGTCAGCATCTTGGCTAATGACATTCGATTCGCGCGAACTGTTGGCAAGCAGCAGATTGAGGAGGCGATTTGAATGCACCCGATAGGGTAAGCGAACATAGTTTCTCAACAAGTTAATGCGGTATTCTGCCCAGACATTGATGATATTGCTAGCAACGACAAAATTATCCAGCACAAAAATCACATCGACTTTTCGACAAAATGGCGTGAGAAAATCCATGTACTGCTTGAACCACACATCACAATCTTCTCTGGATTCTATTTTCCAATTGGGCGTGGCAATCACGACATCTTGTTTCCAATCATATTGAAACTGCATTGTGCCTATCACAATAATATCCTTTATCAAAAAACATCCCCTCTCAACCAGAAGGGGAATACTTAAAATAAGCAACTATATACAATGTGGATATTACACAAACTCATGATTTTAGGCAATAACCCTGTAGAGTAAGTGGCTAGGGTGTCAGTGGATTTAGCCTAGGGTAGTACTGATTAAATCTGTTCGCCCTAAGCTTGTCGATGAGGAATGATTTTAATCTACTGATTTAATTTAGTATTCCACTCATGGTTCAACTGGCTTACCACGAGCGGAAAATCAAATCAGCGTTTCCCTAGATAAAATGGCATAGGCCATGTTGATTCAACTCGCATCCTCTGTTTACACCGTTAGGCTTTCCACAGTGATATTCAAGTTTTGTGCGGCTGTGTCAATAGCTTGCATCACCACGGCGGCAGCGTCATTGTTGGTATTAGCAGGCTGCCCTACCAAAACAGCGGCTGAAAAAGTGCGCATCGCATCTAGATGACTGTCCTTATCCCGCAGCAAAGGGGGCGGGGCAATCACTTGAAAATACAATAATCCGTTGCGCAACGAGACCGCGAGCAAATAAAACTTATCCTTATCACCAAAAAGTTGGAAATCTTTTACACTGAAAAATTGTGTATCGCACTCCCCTGACACGGGTTGATAGGTGGCAAACTGCTTAGCGATATGTTCCATAAAGGTCTGCGCGCCATTAAGTTGCGGTGCTAGGGTGATGTGATATTGCCCCACCCGTTGTATCACCAGCGGATGCTCCAACACAGGCGGCTTCACATGGCGTAAGGTCAACACGACCAAAATGGTGAGTATGGTGAGTACAGTCAGTTCGATCATATAGCTTCCTTGCTGTTTAAAAACCGACCCGATATTGCCCCAACGCATTGGGCTGATTGCCCGTCAAATTCAACAAAGCGGAAAATTCGCTTTGGCGCGCGGGATCAGGCTTCACACTACCTGAAAAACGAAAGTGGTCATGCGCTGCCCAACGTCCCGTGCCATTCACTTCCAACACGCCGCGCAAGGTGCTCAGATGCAATACGATGCCTTGCTCAGTCCCCGTGATGTCCACCAAATAATCCCCCAGTGGTTGCACGGGTAGTTTAATCGTACTCGCATCACGCCATTCGACGCGGGCTTTACCCTGCAATCCGCCCTCAAATTGCCACGTCAACGCGGAAGTTTGTATCCTCACCTCGCCACCCCACCCATACGGCTCGGCCGTCGGGAAAGCCGTCGCCAACCATGCAACGGGCAAAGTAAGCTGCGCATCTTGTATCTGCAAAGCTTGTCTGGTTAAACGTACTTTGGCATGGGAATCGCCAGCCCATGTCACGTCCACGCATGCAGTTGCCCAGAGCGCACACCCCGCATTGAGCGTCCACGCAAAATCTGTTAGGCGATACGTATCCACTTGCAACGCGCTGCTTTTACCCTGCCATAGCGTGCCGACAGGGTCGATCAGTTGTATGCGTTGATGACTGAACTTCGCCAATGCCACCGCCGCCCAGTGGGCAGGTACGCTTATCAGCAAGAATATGCCGTACAGCCCCGCTGCGATCCACAGCTTACGACGCAGACTCATTCTTGAGAAACCGTCACTTGGATAGTCACCCGCCCGACTTGCGCGCTGCGGGTTATATCGCCTGCCACCAAGTGCAGCCCTTGCTGGGTTTGCAGTAAATGCAGCCAGCGCAACCAGTCATCAAAAGCCACATTATCTAGAACCAGCATCGCGCTATGCTCCCCCGTAACATCGACTTTGAGCAAGGTCAGCCCCTGCGCCGTCGCACTGGTCGTGAGTACCTGCTGCAAGGGCAAAGTGGATCTTGCACCCGCCCCGACTTGGGCTTTCAGTCGTAACACTTCATCACGAGCCGTCTGCAACTGTGTCGCTTGTAGCCGCATACGCGGCAAGACTTCTTGTAACTTTTGCCGTTGCTGATGCAGCGGTAACCAAAGATAGGCATACAACAGTGCTATGACCAACACCCCACCGCCGCCCGCGATGATCCAGCGTTCGCGCGGCAACAAATTTTGCCAATAACGAGACCAATCGAATTTCATCGACACTCCCACACTTTAAGCCTCACATTCATGCCTTCAGCTAACCACTCGGTTTGACAAGCAAGCTGACTCACTTGAGTATGCAACGATGCTAATACCGTTGCCGTCGGCAAGCTCAGCTCCAACTTTAGCACTTGATTTTCATAATTTATTTTTTGCAGTTGCGTGCCTTCTGCCATCTTCAACAACGACGTGATTTTACCGAGCATAGGTAAAAAGTCCTGCGCATCGGCAATGCCTGCCGTCCGCCGCAAGGTCGCGAGTTGCCGTTCCATTTGCAAAGCAGGATCGACCACCACCGTGGCTTCAGGAAACGCCAGACGAAAGCTGGCTTCCATCTCTTGACGCAATTGACGTTGTTCGCGGCTGAGTCGCCAATAGTCTATGCCCGTGCCGAGCAACTGCAACAAGATCATCGCCGCAGCCAACCACAACACGGGTTTGAGTTTAGGTAGCCAAGTCCAGTTAAACTGCTGCCGCGCAAAATCTCCTTGTAACAGGTCTAATGCCGATAACTCGCTGGGCGCGGATTGTGTACTTTTCACCACAGGGATGCCTAATTGCGCCGACCACACCGCAGTATCCAACGCCGAGTGGGTGTAAATCAGCAACTGTTTGGGCGGATGCGCGGCGACGGACTGACACAAGCATTGCAACGCAAAAGGAATCCCCTCGCCTTCCACCGCGCAACCTGCATATTCGCCTGTACGCACCAAGCCGCGCTGCCCATCCCACGTCATGACCCAACCTGCTTCAGGCAAAGCCAACAACAAGGTTTCAGGAAAAAAGTGTTGCACACGCAGACCTTCTGCCGTCAAGAAAGCCAGACTTTGCTGCATCCAGTGCTTATTCACCACCGCGACGGATCGCCGTCCGTCAGGCAAATCTACACCCAAGGCAAAATGCACCGTATCCACCTCTACCGCCAGTTGATCTTCCACCACAAATGGTAATAGGCGACGGGCTTTTTCGCCCTTACTGGCAGGGAGCTTCACCGAAGTTAGCAGTACCACGGCCGCAGGGGCAACCGCCTGACACTGTTCCGCAACAGGCATATCCGCCAAGGGATCAAAGCCAGATTGCACGGTATTACCCTTTGCATCCAACCGCTCCCATGCTAAACACGCCCCCAATTCAGGGAGAGATTCAGGCATCAAAATTCGCAAAATTGCCACTATGTACTCCAACAAAATCCATCGGGTGAACATCACCCAAACTGCTCGCAGCCCTTAAAGAAGCTCGAAATAAATCATCCGTTCGCCCTGAGCTTGTCGAAGGGCTCGTAAAACACAGAGATTTATCATTATTGAATCCGATCATGGTTCGACAAGCTCACCACGAGCGGATTAAATCTGCGTTTCCTTAGCTTACATCTGCTTAATCCATAACAACTTCGGCCAGCCCATGCCATTACGTTGCAATAAAGCCTGTTCTCGTACCACTGCCGTGCCATATTGTGCCTGACTTGAGACCAAAAAATATCGACTACCGTAGTCCAGCGAGGCATCCGTTGTTTGCATCGGCAAGTTTGGGAAACGCTTCCATAAATCTTGTTTATCCTGTATCGGTCGAGACTGACGCGCCAACACAATCGCATTGGCATCGCTCCAACTACCATTATCCAAGATTGCTGCCAACACCGTTGCCGAAGCAGTATTGACATTCACCGCCGTGCGATCGGGTAAAGCGGTCACAAAGGGACGCAATTGCGCGATGATTTTGGCATTAAAGCCTTTAACGTGATACAGCTCATCGACATCAACCAACCAGCGATTACCCGCACGATACGGCGGCTCTTGCTGCAAATACTCGCCATCTTCCGCGCCGCCAGGATAGGTGACGACGCTATCGGTATCCATCCAATCTACCAACCCATTCGCCAATTCGGTGGGCAATTGCAAGGTGGTCAACAACCGCTGAAAACGCGCCACATCAACAGGATAAGCAGCCCCCCCCCACATCAAATTATTTAAATTAAACAAGGCTTGCTGGTCATCAATTCGCCCACCAACTTGCCCCCCATCGGTTTGCTGCGGCACCACCACCGTTGCCCACAGTTCGGAAGTGTCATCGACTACACCACGCATCGCATCATCTGCCAATATCGCTCGTCCCCAATCCACCGCCGCCCGCGCCAACAATTCCGCTTGCGCGCGTCCCTTGAGATTTTCCATTTGCTGAATACGCACTTGATTTTGCGCCGCCAGATAAGTCGCCACACTCGCCACCAGTGCCACGATCAGGATAGCAGTTATCAATGCCACGCCACGTTGGCGCATCACAATGTGCGAGCAAGGGGGACAGTATGCCTTCATTGGACGACAAATAGCCATTCGATATGCTCACCCGTCAGCAACACCAAATTCAACTTAACCGCCACAGGGGGAATAGGCTGTTGATTAGTCATCGGCCAACGATCATGCCAAGTCCCTGCAATGTCCAAATAGTTTGCTTTCAAACTGGCTGCCCCACTCAACACTTCATCCACCATAGGACGGACACGCGGGGCTTGATCCAAACTGGTCCAACTAAGCATTTCGACTTTGTTACCGCGCAAACGATAGCCAAACCGCTGCAAACCTTGCAACCGTCCTGTTTGCCCCGCTAAGCCCATGCGGGTAAAGGACAACAGCGCATCATCTTCCCCGACAGGATTGGGTTCCCCCACCAAAGCCGCCACTTCCGTTCCCCAACTATTGCGTATCGGTCGATTAACCACGCGGCTTAAATCCTGCTGCAAGCGCACATACAAACGCGATAAGTCCTGCCATTTTTGCCCTTGTTGTGTAACTCGCTCACGGGTATCTAACATCATGGTCAAGCCCCGAAAAGCCATGACCGACACCAACGCGAAAATCGCCAGTGCCACCAGCACTTCTAACAAGGTAAAACCGCGAATAGGGTGTTTGAACATTATTTTTGGGCGGGCAAATAGGCGACCAAATCGGCGTAAGCGTAGTTGGGAGAACCAGGCGCAAACACCCGAATTTCGACACGACGAAAGTTAGGATTGGGCGTGCCGCTAATCACTTCTTCCCAGCCCAAGGTAAAACCAGCCTGTTCCACTTCACCATTACTGGTTCCGATAGGCGCGAAGAGGGGAGAAGCGCGCAAGACCACAATACGATTTTCTGCGACCCAGTGCGCGACGATACGCTGACGTACTTGCATTGCGGTGTCCACTGAAATACCCGCAATCCGCCCCGCTGCCGTCAAGGCAATTGCCAGTATCGCCAAAGCAATCAACACCTCCAGCAAGGTAAAGCCGCGTGATTTACAGACGAACATCTTTTTCCACCCAGACCCGCCCAGCCAAATTCCCCACGATGCGCCGTTGCTGCTGTTTGAGTACTAATACAATCTCAAACGCCGTCCCCACTCCCGATGAGGTGAACAACAACTTTTCGTTTAACGGCACGGGTTGATGCTGAATAGACACACTCATCACGCGCATTTCTGCGGGCAGGTCACGCGCGCGCAGTGTTTCTATCGCCCGCTGCTCCACCCAATCACCTTTCTCATTTTGCTGACTAAAGAGATAGCCCTGTGGCGAGACCGACCAAGCCAAAGACAAACTGCGTGTGGCGGCAGTGTCATGAGCGAGTTCCAGCAACAACGCCAAACGTGCCGCCTCATCGTCGACCATTTGTCGGTCATCAGGCATTAAATTGACGCGGGCGATGGCGAGTATGATGCCAATCACCACCACCACCACCATGATTTCAATCAGGGTAAACCCTTGCGATGCGGCGCGCGAACGGGAAGCAATCACGCGCTTTTCCTACAAACTCCAAGAACCAATATCTGCATCCCCACCTTCGCCGCCAGACACCCCATCTGCGCCATAGCTGAAAATATCAATTTCGCCATGCAACCCTGGGCTGAGATACAAATAGGTGTGACCCCACGGGTCTTTCGGTAATCTCTCCACATAGCCGCCCGTTTTCCAATTCGATGGAATCGGTGCCGTCGTCGGCTTTTGCTGCAAGGCTTGCAAGCCCTGTTCAGTCGTTGGATAGCGTTGATTATCCAAACGATAAAGTTTCAAGGCTTGACTCAACGCTTGAATATCCTGCTTGGCTGCTACGATGCGCGCTTCATCAGGTTTTCCCATCACTTTAGGCACTACCAATGCCGCCAATACGCCCAAAATGACGACAACAACCATAATCTCAATCAGCGTAAAACCTCGCTGACGCATGTTATTCAGTTGATTCATTGACTTTCTCCACATTAAGCTAGCTCACGATAGGATTCCCTCGCCCGTTTACGGGAGAGGGTAATTTCGGGTGCATTCCCTCTCCCCCTACCCCAGGAATTTAAGTCGCCCTTCTCGTTCGTCCTTTCTCCCGTTTGCGGGAGAGAGTTAGAGAGAGGGGGCTAGGGGGAGAGGGCTAGGATAAATTTGCCCTCTCCCCCAGCCCCTCTCCCACGCGTGGGAGAGGGGAGCATGTTACATCTTCGCCACAACCGCTTCGCCAAAGGCCGAGCAAGATATTTGTTCCGCACCTTCCATCAATCGTGCAAAGTCATAGGTCACGGTTTTAGCACCAATCGCGCCTTCAATGCCTTTCACCACCAAGTCGGCCGCGTCTCCCCAACCCATGTGACGCAACATCATTTCGGCAGACAAAATCAATGAACCTGGATTCACGTAATCTTTGCCTGCATATTTCGGTGCCGTGCCGTGGGTGGCTTCAAACATCGCCACGGTATCGGACAAATTCGCGCCTGGGGCAATACCAATACCGCCCACTTCTGCTGCCAATGCGTCGGAAATATAGTCACCATTCAAATTCAGGGTCGCAATCACGTCGTATTCGGCTGGGCGCAACAAAATTTGTTGCAAGAATGCGTCCGCGATCACGTCTTTGATGATGATGCCATTGGGCAATTTCAACCATGGACCACCGTCAATTTCCACGCCGCCGAATTCACGTTTAGCGATGTCGTAACCCCAATTTTTGAAGCCACCTTCGGTGAACTTCATGATGTTGCCTTTGTGTACCAACGTTACGGACGCACGGTTGTGGTCAATCGCATACTGAATCGCACGGCGTACCAAGCGTTCTGTCCCTTCGGTCGAAACAGGTTTAATACCAATCGCAGATGTTTCTGGGAAACGAATTTTGGTCACACCCATTTCATTTTGCAAAAATGCGATCACTTTTTTAGCTTCGGGTGAACCCGCCGCCCATTCGATGCCCGCGTAAATATCTTCGGTATTCTCACGGAAAATCACCATATCGACTTTGTGCGGTTCTTTGACAGGGGTCGGTACACCCGTAAACCAGCGCACAGGGCGCAGGCAAACGTACAAATCCAACATTTGACGTAGTGCGACGTTCAATGAGCGAATCCCGCCAGAAATCGGCGTGGTTAATGGCCCTTTGATCGACACCACATATTCGCGCACGGCTTGCACGGTTTCTTCGGGCAACCACGTATCGTTGCCATATACCTTCACGGCTTTTTCACCCGCATAGACTTCCATCCACTCGATTTTCTTTGCGCCGCCGTAAGCTTTAGCCACTGCCGCATCCACCACACGGCGCATCGGAGGGGTAATATCCACGCCCGTACCATCGCCTTCGATGAAGGGAATAATGGGATGGTCAGGCACATTCAAGGTGTGATCTGCATTAACGGTAATTTTGCTGCCTTGAGCGGGGACTGTGATGTGCTGGTACATAGTTCAACTTCTCCGAAGAAATAGAAAGGATTACGGTAATATCGCCGCTGAAAAATCACTGAGGACTGTAATGAAACGCGTCTTGCTATTTAACAAACCATTTGGGGTGATCTGCCAATTTAGTCGCGACGGGCTACATCCAACGCTGGCGGATTATATCGCGCTTCCTGACTTTTATGCCGCTGGCAGACTAGATACTGACAGCGAAGGTTTATTGGTATTGACCGATGATGGCAAATTACAACATCAATTGACCGATCCCAAGTTTAAACAAGAAAAAACCTATTGGGTGCAAGTCGAAGGCATACCCGACGAAACCGCGCTGCAAGCCTTACGCAACGGGGTAAAACTGTCCGACTTCACCACCCTGCCCGCGCAAGCACGCTTAATCGACGAACCTGCTGGATTATGGGCACGCAATCCGCCGATACGTCAACGGCTGCACATCCCCACCAGTTGGGTCGAAATCACCCTGCGCGAAGGCAAAAACCGCCAAATCCGCCGCATGACCGCCGCCGTGGGCTACCCCACTTTACGCTTGATACGTTATCAAATTGGCGATTGGACGTTGGACAATCTTGCGGTGGGGGAATGGCGATACGGCTAAGGAGGAGCTGATTAAATCCGTTCGCCCTGAGCTTGTCGAAGGGCGAACGAATTTAATGTATTGATTTCATTAGATCTTCCATTCATGGTTCGACAAGCTCACCACGAACGGAAGATTTAATCAGCGTTTCCCTAAGACGGAAAATCATACATACAATTGACATCTTTTATTGATAATGAAATTCTGTAAAATACCCTCCGTATTTTAAAGTATTCCCCATACAGTTAATCTCAATCAGTTAAATCATGGCTCAATTTATTGCTTTTGACAAAAATGCAGAAGTCGCAGGACACAGTATTCTGTCGACGCTAAGTACATTTCCTGAATATTATCGTGCAGAAATTGAACAATTTTTTAAGGATAATAATGTCACAAATGTGACGCCCGATAGCTGGCATAGCCAGCAGAGCTATTTGAATGTTTGCAAAGATATTTCAACTCGTTATGGCCCAAGTACGCTCTTTAATGCGGGTGTAGCGGTAGGTGAGAGCGTCCCTTTTCCGCCTGGAACCACATTGCAAGCAGCATTCGCAGGTTGGAATGACGCATATCTCTCGCATCACCGCAATGGTTATCTGATGGGCTACATCAAGCTGCTCTCCTTTGACCCTCAAGCTAAAAAAGCCGTGGTCGAATGCAAAAACCCCTATCCTTCTCATTTTGAACGCGGCATCGCGACCACCTTTGCCCGTAAATGTAAGCCAAAAGATGCGGCGTTTATTGATGTTCAACTTGATAATACGATGAAATCACGCCTAGACGGTGCAGATTCATGCTTTTATGTCATCACTTGGATTTAAGGTCACCCGCTACGATATCCATATAACAGCTATTTAATCAACACGTTGCGAAACGTATACTTTTAAGATCATGGCTCAGTTTATTGCTTTTGACAAAAATACAGAAGTCGCAGGACACTCTCTCCAGACCGCTTTAACTTTTTTTCCTGAATATTATCGTGCGGATATTGAACGACTCCTCAACGAAAACAATATCGTGAATATCACACCCGATAGCTGGCATCACCAGCAGGGCTGGTTGAGTACACTCAAAGAGGTTTCGGTTCGCTATGGTTCAAATACGCTTTTCAATGTAGGTTTCTCGATAGGAAATGATGTTCCATTTCCGCCTGAATTCACCTTGGAAGCAGCCTATTCTGCTTGGGAGGGGGCATATCGCTCGCATCACCGCAATGGTTATCTGATGGGCTACATCAAGTTACTCTCCTTTGACGACAAAGCAAAAAAAGCAGTGGTCGAATGCAGAAATCCCTACCCCTGTCATTTTGAACGCGGTATCGCAACGGCATTTGCCCGTAAGTTTAAACCCCAAGACGCGGGCTTCATTGATGTCCAGCTTGATAAGGATAAGAAGTCGCGCCTAAACGGTGCAGATTCAAGTTTTTATGTTATCACTTGGTTTTAACGTTGGCCTCTACTCAGTTCAAGTAGGGGCTTTTTATCAACATTATTGCAGATCACGACACCTAAATCATGGCACAATTTATCGCTTTTGAAAAAGATGTGGAAGTACTCGGCATAGGCATACTGACGATCATTCCCGCTTTTCCTGAGTATGCTCGTCCCCTCGTTGAAGGGTTGATGGCAGAAAATAATCTCCTGAACGTCACGCCCGAAAAGTGGTTCAAGGTACAGCCCCTACTAAATGTTTTCAAAGCATTTTCAACCAGTTATGGCCCTAGCACCCTTTTTCACGTCGGCGTAACCGTGTTTGAAGGCTTTGATCTTCCGCCGCAACTAACCGATTTAGAATCTGCTTTAAAGTTGATCGGTGAAGTATATCTTATGCGCCATCGCAATGGAGAGCTTGGATATGTGGAACTCAGATCTTTTGATGTCCAAGCAAAAAGAGCTGTCATAGAGTATTGCAATCCTTACCCTTGTCATTTTGAACGCGGCATCGTGACCGCTTGTGCGCGTAAATTTAAACCCCAAGGTGCGCATTTCATTGAAGTTGAGCTTGAGAAAAATAAGCCCTCACGACTAGACGGAGCGGATTCCAGTTTTTATGTCATTACTTGGTTTTAACGTCGGTCTCTACCCAGTCAGTGTAGCGGCTATTTAATCAACATTTTTCAGATCTATAATACTAAAATCATGGCTCAATTTATCGCTTTTGACAGAAATATGGAAATACTGGGTCTCCCTATCCTAGCGACTTTAGAGAGTTTTCCTCCGTATTATCGTGCCGATATTGAACGATTATTGAAAGAGAATAATCTCGTCAATTTGCTACCCAATAATTGGTACAAGCTACAGAACTATTTAAATGTACTTAAAGCAATTTCAACGCAGTATGGTGAAAATACGCTGTTTAATGTCGGCGTGGAGGTCTTTGGCAAGCTACCATTCCCACCTAATATGACATTGAAATCATCATTGGCCTCCTTAGATGCAGCCTATAAAGCACATCACCGCAATTGTCCTACTGGATATAATAGCCCTAGTATTAAGCTCGTCTACGATGAGCAAGCTCAAAAAGCCGTGGTGGAGAGTAAAACCCCAACACCTTGCCACTTTGAGCGCGGTCTCATTACCGCAGCTACCCGTCGATTTACTCCCCCAGGAGCTAAGTTTATTGACGTTCAGTTGGATAAAACCAAAAAATCTCGCTTAGATGGTGCAGATACCAGTTTTTATATCATCACTTGGTTTTAACGTTAGCCTCTACTCAGTTCAAGTAGAGGCTTTTTATCAATATTATTGCGGATCACAACACTTAAACCATGGCACAATTTATCGCTTTTGACAAAAATGTGGAGATACTTGGACTCCCTATATTGACATGTTTAGAGAGTTTTCCTGGGTATTATCGTAAGGATATTGAACACTTGCTGCAAGAAAACAATCTCGTCAATCTAGCGCCCAATAAGTGGTACAAGCTGCAGAACTATCTGAATGTGCTTAAGGCAATTTCAACGCAATATGGTGCAAATACGCTGTTTAATGTGGGAGTAGCGGTCTTTGGCAAACTACCTTTCCCCCCAGACACCACTTTGAAAACAGCATTGGCGGCCATGGAAGCCGCCTATAACTCACATCATCGCAACGGCCCTACTGGCTACATTAAAATCCTCTCTTTTGATGAACAAGCTCAAAAAGCGGTGATGGAGTTTAAAACCCCTTCACCATGCCACTTTGAACGCGGCATCATTACGGCGGCGGCTCGTCGTTTTATCCCCCCAAACGCCAAATTTATTGATGTTCAACTTGAAAAAAACAAACCCTCACGATTGGACGGGGCGGATACAAGTGTTTATGAAATCATTTGGTTTTAAAGTTGGCCGCTAATTCGATCACTGGTCGGGTTAGCGGTTGCATCGCGTAACTCGACGTACATGATGCTGTCGGGTTACGGTGCAAACTGCCAACCAGACCGACTCAACCACTTGCTTTTTCAGACAATTTACGCCACGTTTCCAACAGGGTATCGGGATTTAGCGATATGGTTTGGATACCTGCCTCCACCAGCCATAACGCAAAATCAAAGTGATCCGACGGGCCTTGACCACAAATACCGACGTATTTATCCAGTCGATTGCAGGTCGTAATCGCCATGGTCAGCAAAGCTTTGACGGCATCATCGCGTTCGTCGAAGCGGTTTGCGACCAAGCTGGAATCTCTATCCACCCCCAGTGTTAATTGAGTTAAGTCATTGGAACCAATGGAAAAACCATCGAAGTATTGCAAAAACTGTTCTGCAGATAGCGCGTTAGAGGGAATTTCGCACATCATAATCAAGCGCAAACCGTGTTCACCGCGTGTCAGTCCATTTTTTGCAAGCTCTTTCACCACTTCTCGTGCTTCGGTGACCGTGCGCACAAACGGGATCATCACTTCTACATTGGTGTAACCCAGCGTTTCGCGTACCCGTTTCATGGCTTGGCATTCCAGCGCGAAGCAATCGGTAAAGCTGGGCGCAACATATCGTCCTGCGCCACGGAAACCGATCATGGGGTTTTCTTCCGCGGGTTCATACCCCTCACCGCCCATCAATAAGCGATATTCGTTAGATTTAAAGTCGGATAGCCGCACGATCACGGGTTTTGGCCAGAATGCGGCTGCCAAGGTTGCTATCCCCTCCGTGAGTTTATCCACGTAGAACGACACAGGATCGGCATAGCCACGGGATTGGTGTAACAGTTGCGCTTGTAAATCGGCTGACAAGGTGTCAAATTGCAATGCCGCTTTAGGGTGTATGCCGATCAGGTTGTTGATGATAAATTCCAGCCTCGCCAAACCCACTCCTGCCGAGGGTAGGCTAGCAAATTCAAAGGCTAAAGTGGGATTCCCGACGTTGAGCATCAACTTCACGGGAATGTCTCCCAATGCCGCCTCATTTTGCCGTGTCACCTCAAAGCGTAACTGACCGCGATAGACTTTACCTGTATCGCCTTCAGCGCAAGAAACCGTCACCACTTCACCATCTTTTAAAACCTCGGTAGCATTGCCGCAACCGACAATGGCTGGGATGCCCATTTCACGCGCAATAATGGCTGCATGACAGGTGCGACCACCACGATTGGTCACAATCGCCGAGGCGATTTTCATCACGGGTTCCCAGTTCGGGTCGGTCATGTCGGTGACCAGAACATCGCCCGCTTTAACTTTGTACATTTCCGCGCTACTGACCACTAAACGCACGCAACCTGTGCCTATCTTTTGCCCGATGGCGCGTCCTTCAATCAGCACTTCACCAGTTTGTTGCAACTGAAATTGCTCACTCACGCTACCCATCGCAGACTGAGATTGCACGGTTTCAGGTCGCGCCTGCAAGATGTAGAGCTTGCCGTCTATGCCATCTTTACCCCATTCAATGTCCATCGGACGACCATAATGCGCTTCAATCGCCAAGGCATGACGCGCCAATTCCAGCACTTCCGCATCGGTCAGCGAAAAGCGATCTCGCAGTGCAAGAGGCACGTCTTCAATGCGCGTGGAATGCCCAGTCGCCTGACTATCGGTAAATACCATGCGCTCCAATTTTGAACCGATGCTACGGCGCACGATGGCGGGGAATCCTTGTGCCAAATGCGGTTTGTGGACATAAAATTCATCAGGATTCACCGAACCTTGCACCACCATCTCGCCCAAGCCGTAAGCGGAAGTGATAAACACCGCATCGCGGAATCCTGATTCTGTATCCAAGGTAAACATCACCCCCGATGCGCCCAAATCTGACCGCACCATGCGTTGCACGCCAGCCGATAGGGCAACATTCATGCCCGTATAACCTGTATGCACGCGATAGGAAATCGCTCTATCGTTATACAAAGAGGCGAAAACTTCGCGTATCGCCTGCAAAATGTGGTCAATTCCGCGTATATTCAAGAAAGTTTCCTGTTGCCCTGCGAATGACGCATCAGGCAAATCTTCCGCCGTGGCAGAAGAACGTACCGCAAAACTGGCCTGACCATCTTCACTCAACACAGCATAATGCTCTCGAATTTCGGCCTCTAAACGCGCAGGTAAAGGTGCGGTGACGATCCAACTACGAATTTCTGCGCCTGCCGTAGCCAACGCCACCACATCACTTACATCCAACGTTGCCAATGTCGCCTCAATGCGGACATCTAGTCCATTATCGTGTAAGAAATCACGATAAGCCTGCGCCGTGGTGGCAAAGCCCCCAGGCACAATCACCCCAGATGCGCCAAGATGACAGATCATCTCACCCAAAGAGGCATTTTTACCGCCAACTGAAGCAATATCGGCAATTCCCAGTGATTCAAAAGGCATGACATAGCGTTGCATAGTTGTACTCCTTGTAAAAGTAAACGATAACGTGTGGCAGGATGGCTGCTGAGGTGTTGATTAAATTCGTTCGCACAGAGCAGTGAGCCCGTCGAATGGTCGAAGGGTGAACGAATTTAATCTATTGATTTTATTAAATCTTCCATTCATGGTTCGACAAGCTCACCACGAACGGAAGATTTAATCAGCGTTTCCCTAATTCACATTTGGCACATCCAACATCAGGGAAGATTATCCGCCAATTTGTGCGCGCGTGTCAGACATGAAAAATCAAATTGATAAGAGAGCGATAGAAATCATGCTGTTTGCTTGATGACGTATGCGGTCGCCCTTGTATGCTTAGCTTGCTCTCCCCAGCTCCTCTCCCGTAGACGGGCGAGGGGAATTTACTTAAGTGCTTGCTTCAGTTTGACGGCAATTTCTTCGATAGAACGGGCGGTGGTATCCAGATAGGGGATTTGCGCGCGGCGCATCATGCGCTCTGCGGCAGCGACTTCATAACGGCAATTTTCCAGCGAGGCGTAACGGCTATTGGGTTTACGTTGTTGGCGAATGAGATGCAGATAGTCGGGGTCGATGGTCAGTCCGAACAGTTTTTTTGCATGCGGGAGCAAGCAAGGCGGAAGTTGATCGCGCTCGAAATCTTCGGGGATTAGTGGGTAATTGGCGGCTTTTATCGAGAATTGCAGGGATAAGTACAAGCTGGTGGGGGTTTTTCCACTGCGCGACACCCCAACCAAAATCACATCCGCAGCCGCAAAATCAGCATCCGTCACACCGTCGTCATGTGCCAAGGCAAAATGTATGGCCGCAATGCGGCTGGCGGCTTCATGTCGCGCTTGTCCATGCGTGCGCCCGACCACATGCGTGGAATGTTGCCCCAATTCCAGCTCTAGCGGGGCAATAAAGGTTTCAAAGACATCCAGAAATAGCGCGTCGGCTTGTCGCAATAGCGCGCTGATTTGATTATCCATGAGCGTCATCACCACAACAGGGCGTGCGCCATCCTGCACCTTCGCCGCATGAATATGCGCGAGACAATCTTGGGCTTTTTCTAGGGAGTCAATAAAAGGAAAATGTTGAGGATGAAACGTCACGCCATCAAATTGCGATAGCAAACCTTGCCCCAGTGTTTCGGCGGTAATGCCTGTGCCATCGGAAACAAAAAACAGACTACGCGTAGATGTCATGTTACGTCCCTTCAAACCGCCCGCCGCCAAACTGCAAAGGCGAGGCGACTGCCAGTCTATATGTCAATAGCAGCCTGCTGGGAGACGCTGATTAAATCCGTTCGCCCTGAGCCGTGAGCTTGTCGAATGGCCGAAGGGTGAGCGGATTTAATGCTCTGATTTCTTAAATCTTCCGTTCATGGTTCGACCAGCTCACCACGAACGAAAAATCAAGCTCACCAAGAACGGAAGATTTAATCAATGCCTCTCTAGTACAGCTTATGCTTGATGTAGGTTTCAATACTGGCGCGTGTAATCTCACCAGGCTGCATCATCACGGGTTTACCATTAGGTGCGTACAAATAGCTGGTAGGTAATATATCCACCTCACCGATGGCGGCATACACCTTGTCATTCCCTAGCACCACGGGATAACCCAGTGGGCGGGTTTTGAGGAAAGCCTCCACCACGCCACGATTGGCATAGTTGGTAACAACACCGATCACCACCAAATCTCTGTCTTTATGCGCTTGATGCAGGCTATTTAGCTCTGGAATCTCATGTAAACAAGGTGGGCACCATGTCGCCCAATAATTCACCAGCACCCATTTGCCGCGATAATCCGCTAATTTCAGGGTATTACCTTGCATATCCTGCATCACAAAGTCGCCCGCTTGTGCGGACAACATGTTTAGCAGGAGCAATGCCCCCGCGAAGAACTTAGTGGCCTTTATCATCTGCACTATCATCTTGTGGCGTGCCATGTTCGGCGGCGTGGCTCAGATACAAAGCTAACGCAATCAATGCGATACTCAACCCGATATACACCAAATCCAGCGCATTGGTGATATGCATGGTCAAAGTATGTTCAAACAAGGTGACGATCATAATCATCAAGATCACTTTAGCAAGACGTGATTTCAAATCGTCCAAGCTGTTAATCACCAAAATTTTGCTAGAAGCCTTGCTGCCATGCGCTTGGTTAATGTCGCTGATAAACAACTCATACAGCCCCAACGAGAAAATCAACATCACCGTCGCCAACAAATAGCCATCCACCACTTCCACGATATGCGACACCGTGCCGTCATGCAAGGCTTTACGTGCTTCAGCGGTCATATCGCTATCCGCATAATGCAGTGCGTGTTGCAACAGAATAAACACATCCACCGTTGCCATATAAAAAATCACAAAACCCGCGATTAAGCTCCCAATCACCGCCACCAGAATCACGAAACGGCTATTCCACAACGCACCCTCAAACAAATCTTCTAAAAATTTCATGTTGCACTCCTTCAAATAAAGCTATCGAAACAAAAAAGGTCGGAAATGCCGACCTTCGGCGACGCATTCTATCCAAAATCGCTGCACTGCACCAGCTGCCCGCCAATATCCTTGCAAGTAGGTCGGGTAAGGCATCGCCGTAACCCGACATTTTGGGTGTGTATGTTGGGTTACGCCCGATGGGCTAACCACGACCTACGGGTTTCACGTCACCGTCACTTGTCCGTTCATTAGCATGGGCAATAACCAATCGCGGAGGGCTTCAAGCTCGTCGTTTTCCCGTAATAGTTTCTGCTTTTTTATTTGCAATGGAATAACAAATTCAAAGAACTTTTGAGCTAGGTTTAGGGGCGGTTTGCACACGATATACTTGCTGACAAAAGCATCAAACAATAGATTTTTTATTCCGCTTGTTTTTCCTTCCCAGCCAAACAGAATTTTGTTGTCGTAAGCACTCTGCCATTCGTAAACAAAGTTAAAGAAATATGTTTTGTCCTTTAGAGACATGGCTTTACAAAAGTTTGAACAGATGAGTGGGTTCGCAAACCTATTGATCGTTTCAGGCAGAATAAATGCCATTCGTCCTGTTGACTGAGTAGGACTCCCCCCAGATATTTCAATGACAAAATCAAAGGGTAAAAGTATCTTGCTACTATTTTTTTCGAGTATAAAGCGAGTGGGGGCTTCTATGCCTCCAGTACCAATTAACCCATTTATGTCCGTACCGCGTATGCAATCAACTTGTAACGTGTAATTTCCTTCGCAGGATTCTTTGCCCCAGTCGCCCGTTTTATCCCGTGCAATCCATTCTGAAAGTGCCCCGAACTCCCACCCTTCAGGAATTTCTCGTTTTAGGGTGGGGTTGTAAACCATTTTGCCGCCAGCGGTGCGGTAGGGTTTGCCGTTGGGAGCGGGTCTGCCCTGAGCGAAGTCGTAGGGAAAGTCGAATTGCACGAACCAGTAGTCGTACAGGGTTTTTGCCATCGCTTCCAGCTCGGCATTGATGCGGTTGTTGCAGTCGATTTTGGCATCGAGGACTGAAAGGACGGCGGCGATTTTTTGCTGCTCTAAATCGAGAGGCGTTGGAATTTGAAGATTCCTTATCGAATCAAGAGATAGATTCTTGATTGTTGAGCCCGTAGCAACATTCCACATCTGCTGCTGAACACCTTCTAACTGCAAATAATAGTAGAGAAAATCAATATTTATATTTGAGCACTTAATATAAGCAGCACTTTTACCGAGAATGACAGACTCGCCCCTGTATTTTGCCAAACTACCAAGAGTGCCATTTATTGATAAAAACAAGGTGTTTTCATCGAATTTGATGAAATATTTTTCAAACTCAGTGCGTGAAACTTTCTTTGTCTCCAGAGATGTCAGGATAGAACCTTGCTTCAAATTATTGCCGTTTATGAAGAAGTATTCTGAATTTTCAACATATTGCGGTGTTCCATGAATACCATCGCCAATTCGTGAACAAAGCGAATTCAAGCTAGCTTTAGACCAGCGAGGGTTACTCATACTTCAACCCCGCCAACTGCTTTTTAATCTCCTGCTCCAACCCCGCCGATTCGGTAAATAGCCCATCTAGCGTGTCGCTAAAGCCTTGCATCTTGTCGATAAATTGCTGCGGGGTAAGTGCGCTGTACTCAATTTTGACCTCGAAATACTGCCCTGCGCTGAGGCTGTAATTTTTGGCAGCGATGTCGGCGTAGCTGACCACCACCGAGAAATCTTCCACCGCCTGTTTTGCGTTGAAGGTGGCGATGATGCGGTCTTCTTCGGCGGCGGACAGCAGGGTTTTTTGATTTTTGCCGTCTTTGACTTTGGTGCCGAGATTAGATGCGTCGATTAGCACCACCCCCTCTTGATTGGCGCGGTCGATAAACAAAATGGACACGTTCGTGCCTGTAGTGGCAAAAATATTGCTGGGCATGGATACCACGCCCGCCAACATTTTGTTGTCTACCAGATGTTCACGAATTTTGCGGTCGATGCCGCTTTGCGCCGTGATAAAGCCCGTGGGTACGACCACCGCTGCTTTGCCGCCAGGCTTGAGCGAATAGATGATGTGCTGCAAGAACAGCAGGTAAATCGCCATTTTGTCTTTGGCTTGTTTGGGGATATTGGGGATGCCCGCGAAAAAGCGAGCGTGATGTTCGTTCGAGTCCAACGCCTTGTGAAAATCGCTGAAATCCATTTTGAACGGCGGATTAGACACGATGTAGTCAAAGCGTTTTAGCTGCTGAGCGTCTTTGTGATACGGATGCAGCAAGGTGTTGCCCTGAATGACATTAGGGATGGAATGCACCAGATTGTTCAAAATCAAGTTCAGGCGCAACAAGCTGGAGGATTTTTGCGAAATGTCTTGCGAATAAATACTGCAACGCTGTTCCCCAATGGCGTGGGCGATGTTCATTAGCAATGTGCCCGACCCCGCCGACGGGTCGTAACAACTGACATTGCTGACTTTGCCGCGCACCGCTTCTGGCACCAGAATCGCCGCCATGATTTTGGCGACGGCGTGCGGGGTGTAATACTCGGCATATTTGCCGCCGCTGTCTTTGTTGTAATCCTTAATCAGATATTCAAACAGTGCGGCGAAAAAATCGTATTTTTGGGTGAAAAGGTGCTCGAAGCTAACCGCCACCAGTTTGTTGATCAGGGCTTTGCAAAATTCATCGCGTTTGGCGGGGTCGGAGATGTATGCGCTGACGCGGTCAAACAGGGTGATTTTCGCGCCACCGTCGGTTTTAACTGCGAAAATATCGTTGTTGCTGATGGCGATGTCGAGCAAGGTGTCGTCAAAAAGCTTGGCAAAATCGGGCGCATTTTGGCGGTCAAACAGGTGGGCGAGCAAGTGCGTGGATTTTAAACGGGCCGTGTCCGCGCCCATCTGCATGTGCAACATGTCCAGCTCCTCCGCACTGAGGGCGGCGAGCGCGGCTTCCCAACTTTTCCCCTTGCTGAGTTCAGGACGAATGCGCTTGGCTTCGTAAGCAAATTTGTCATTTAAAAATTTGTAGAGAAAAACTTGAGTGATAATTTTGAATTCGTTGCCGTCATTGCCCAGTCCGTAATTGGCGCAAATGGCTTTTAAGCTGTCGATCAGATCGCGGGTTTTTTGTTCAAAGTCTAGTGCTACCAAGGTGATGCTCCTGTGCGGTTGCCCGA
Source organism: Gallionella sp. (assembly GCA_028688275.1). Lineage (GTDB taxonomy): Bacteria > Pseudomonadota > Gammaproteobacteria > Burkholderiales > Gallionellaceae > Gallionella. Next base: position 39,520 of record JAQTYN010000010.1, read on the forward strand.
AGAAAATTCATGTAGATATTCCGCCACCAGCAGTTGGTTGATGGTTTTGGCGGTTGCTGCGTTAAAAGTGAGTTTGGGACGGGTGTTGAATTCGCCAATCACGAAGGGCATGGTGGTCTTTTCAAAGTAGCTTTCGTGCGTCAGCAACGAGGTGTTTTGCAACACCAGACCATCGGTTTTTGCCTTGATGCCCGTCAACGCGTCAATCAGCCCGCGCTCGCTTTGGGCAAATGTGCCGCCTTCCCATAGCCGTTTGTGGATGCGGGCGTATTTGGCATCGCCTTGATATTTGGCGCACAGTTGGTTGTTTTGCCGATTCAGTTCACGGGCTTGTTCTTGTATGGCATTCAACGCGCCGATGTTGGCGTTCATTTCGTCTTGCGTGACTTCGTTGAGTTTTTTGTTTTTGAACAAGCGTTCCAGCTCGGCTTTGAGCGTGATGAACTTGGGATCTTGCGGGTCGAAATTATCCAACAAGGTTTCACGGGTCTTGCGCAGCGTGTCTTTCAGCTTGCCTGCCAGCACCAGCTCGCTTTCCTTGAGCTTGGTGAAGGTGAAAAGCACCTCTTCCAACGCGAGGTTGAGCAAATTGCGATTGTCCGCACCCGATTCAAGGCTGGCTTGCAAATTGAGCTTGTCGAGCTGATTGCTGGTTTCCCGATAAAGCTGGTTCAGCTTCTGAAAGTCCAGTTGTTCAAGGAAAGTGTATTCGCCTTGTAAGCGAATCAGGTTGTACAGCGTGCGGGCGTCGGACAAGGCTTTTTTAAGAGCGAGCACCGTGGCGCGATCGTGTATCTCCCTGATTTGCTGGGAGAAGATTTCGCTATTGTCTGTATCGAAGCGGCACAGTGTTTCTTTGATGAACTCGATTTCTTGGCTGATTTCTGCGTTAGATTTGAATAGCTTGGAATAATACTCAAACTCATCGCCCAACTCATCTTGCAGCTCTTTGAGATAGGCGGCGTTGGTTTTATCGAACTCCGTGCTGATGTCGGCAAAATCCACCACATAGCCATAGCGAAAGCTCTGATAGGGACGATTGACGCGGGTGAGGGCTTGCAGCAGATTGTGATCGCGAATGACGCGACCCAGATAGAGCTTTTTCAATCGCTTGGCATCGAAACCCGTGAGTAGCATATTGTTGACGAACAGCAAATCAATTTTTCCCGCCTTGAAATCCTTGACCCATTGCTCGCGCTCGGTTTTGCTGCCGACATCGTGCAGAATCAGCGCGCCCGTTTTGACCCGATTATTGCGCTGAGTGCGGGCGGCGTAACTCTCCACTTCACGCATGGAAAGCATGGCTTGCGACCCATCTTGGAGGGCGTAGGGAGATTCCGCATAGACGGCATTAAAAATCTCGAACATCTGCTTGGCTTGCTCATTACTGTCGCAAATCACCATGCCACCGATGCTGGGATCGCTCCATGTGCTGCGGCTTTTTTCAAAATCTTTGATGATGTAATCGAGCATAGGCTCGACAAACTGCGGGTGGGCGTAGAGTTGCTTGCGGTCAAAATCACCTTGTTTCAGCTCAATTGCCGCCAAGGCTTCTTGCAGGGAAAGTTTGTAGTGGGTAGCGATTGATTCACGGATTAGGCGCAAGGTGTAGCTGTCGGCAATCGAGGCGTTGTAATAATACTTGTGGATGTAGTCGCCAAACAGCTCGCGGGAATTGTAGTCATCGCCCAAGAGTGGCGTACCCGTGAGTCCAATTTTGATGGCGTGCTGGTCAGATTCTTTCAAATTGGCGAGGAAGCTGCCATTGGGATTGTAGCTGCGATGCACTTCATCCAAAAAATAGACGCGCTGAATGCTGAGGTCGTAATCCTCCGTGCGCTCCACCGTTGGGTCATCCTTGAACTTTTGGATATTCACCACGGTAATTTCAGCTTTGCCCGCATGATTATGCGTCGCTTGATTGGCTTTGATGTCGCGGGCGAAAGCTTCACGGCTGTCGATGGTGTGCACGGTCAGCCCACGCGCTTCAAACTCACGACTGGCTTGCGTGAGCAGATCAATGCGATCCACGATAAAGTAAAACTTGGGCACGATGCCGCGCCGCTGGAAATAGTCAGTCAAAAAGCGGGTGTTGTAATACGCCAGCGCGGTTTTGCCGCTGCCTTGGGTATGCCAAATGATGCCCTTGCGCATCCCCGCGTTGAGTTTGCACTCAATGGCCTTAGTGGCAAAAATCTGCGGATAACGCATGACGTGCTTGTGCAGCCCGTTGGTTTCAGTCACATAAACCAATGCGTATTGAAGGATGAACGACAGTCGAGCTTTGCTGAATAGCGAGGTACAAATTCGGTTGGTGGGGGCGTCGGGCGATTTATTGGTTTGAAATTCCGCGCTGTGTTTGATGCTGTTGAGATTATTGTCGCGCAGCACGGCATTTTCCAGCGTGTCGTCTTCGTCAGCCAACAACTCGGACAGATTCAGGGTTTCTTCTTCACGGAAAAAATTGAACACGGGTGCGGTATATGAAGCACTGGCGTAAAACGCGCCTTCAATCGGCTGCGGCGAGCCGTCGTCATATTCCATGTTGTTGGAGAAAACCATCAACTGGGTGATATTGATAAAGCGACGGAAGCGCGGGTTGCGACTGCGCTCGATGATGCGGGTGCGTTCTGCCAGTATACCGTCGCGGTTGTTGGGTTTTTTGACTTCGATAAACGCCAGCGGCAAACCGTTGATGAGCAATGTGATGTCGGGGCGAAATTCGTCATCTCCATTTTTGCAGGTCAATTCAGTGACGACGTGGAAGCTGTTGCGGTCGAAGTTTTCAAAATCAATCAGCCGTTTACCTGATCGGGCAGTGAGCATTTCGTAGAAAGCACGGCCGAGGTCTTCGTTTTGCAGCGCGAGCTTCACGTCGGTCAAAAGTCGAGCGATGTCAGCAGCATCAAGTTCGGGATTGATGCGGGCGATGGCGGTGCGGAATAAGTCAGGGAAGATGTTGTTTTCTTCATCCCAGGTTGCGCCCTTGAGTGGCAGATAGGTGTAGCCCAAGCGCACCAGATGCAAAATGCAGGGGATTTTCACCCTTGAGTCTTCATTAAAAATCATCCGTATGCCCTTATGCGGTGAATCAAAAGACAAGCTACCAATCCACGCGCCGCCCATTCAAGGCGATGCCGCGTGAATAACAAGCTGTTAGCCTTGAGCAAAGCGCACCAGTTCTTGCACTTGTGAGGCGCGAATGATTTGCACATCCAAATGCGCTAAATCTGCACAAATTTCTTGGTATGCCAAGTAGCGATTGCCCTCATCTTCATTCGGTGCATCCATGGCAAACAAAGTGGCTGCGGGTAGCAGTTTGCGTTTTCTCAGCCGCTGGACTTTATCGACCCATGCCCCGCCGTGCGTAATAATTTTACTGGGTGAGCTTTGCGCAAGGAAAAAAGGCTTGATGACTTTTAGCGGGGTTTGCTCATCCATTTGTACCAGCGGAAAACTTGCCTGAGTCAGTTCGTCGCCAATGATTTTTTGTTTGAATGGATGGTTAAGATGCAGCCCTTGCACCACATTGCGCACACGCTGAATCAGTTGGTACTCTTGGTATTCTGGCGTGACGAAGTTCCGCTCAACATAAAACTGGAATAGGCTTTCAGGCAGTTGTGCGGGGTCGGCTGCCAGTCGAACGCTGGAGTCGCTAAAGCGCACAATGGCTTCTCTGGGGTGAATCAAGGCAAAAAAGAGCGCGCGCAATTCGTCAGGCTGATGCTGGCGCGCATTGACCGCTGTGCGGATGCGCGCCAGTTCTTTGTCAAACAATGCCAATGCATCACGACAAACGCGATTGTCTATCTCATCAAAAAACTGAGTGATGCGCGCAAATTTGCGGCTCAGGAGTTTGTAGTCAAAAAACCCTGTTTCTGGACACGCCACCACCACGCCCACATTGGCGAACTCGCCTGTTTCTGGGTAGGGCAAAAAACGGATGATGGCATAATGACAGGCAATTTTTTTCATTCCATCCTCCATATTTCTGTGGTTGAACATCGGTTTAATACGGCCAGTGCGGCGGCTGGGCGAAACAAATCATGCTGGGATCCTGTCGCGTCTATCCAATCTGGTGGCGCATTATCGCAAGCCGTTTGCCAAATTGCCAATGCCGCTTGCATGCGGCTGGCGTACTCGGCTTGCTGCACCCAATCACCCAGCACGTCTGCCCAGTCTTGTTGAAAAATGTGGTAATTGCGAAATATCGTCGGAAAAAAGTCTGGGCTAAATGCTGCATCGTGGTCGATGACGTGCAAATTTTGCGCGCTCGCATTCCAAAGTAGATTGGGATTGCTCTCTAGGCGATCATCGTTTTGCACCCACCAGTCAAACACCAAAACATCTTTGCGCAACGATTTCGGGACTTCTTGCACATAACTGGGTTCAAACCATTGGCTACGCTGTTGTGCCTCAGAAGCAAAGGCAACCCCCGCCCCCAATAATTGAAATTCTGGTCTCGCTTCTGCCAGCAAATCGGCAGGGATATTGACGAGGTGAAAAGTTGGAATCGGCAAGCCAAAGGCTTTTGCCAAATGTCCAACCACCCATTCGCAGCATTGCCTACGCCGCCCCGCAGATTTTCCTTTGACGTAATAAAGCAAATCGTCTTCGCCACGACAGACAAATGCTTTATTCACGCCTTGTGTTGCGGGTCCAATAATTTCAACAATCTCAAGCATCTGCATCATGGGTTCATTTCTGCGCACACAACATGATTGAAAAACGTTCATGGTTCGACCCGCTCACCACGAACAACAGATTGGGTATTGCCTTATACGTTAAATCGGAAGTGCATCACGTCGCCATCATGCACGACGTATTCTTTGCCTTCGACACGCATTTTGCCTGCGTCTTTCGCGCCTTGTTCGCCTTTGCATTTCACAAAGTCGTCAAAGGCAATGACTTCGGCGCGGATGAAGCCGCGTTCAAAGTCATTGTGGATGACGGCAGCGGCTTTGGGGGCGGTATCACCTTTGTGGATCGTCCACGCACGCACTTCTTTTACGCCTGCGGTGAAGTAGGTTTGTAAGCCTAACAATTGATAGCCTGTGCGGATCAGGCGATTCAAACCTGGTTCGTCTTGGCCGATGCTTTCCAAAAATTCTTTTTTGTCTTCGTCGGACAGTTCGGAGATTTCGGCTTCTAACGCGGCACAAATCGCCACGACAGGCGCGCCTTCAATCGCGGCAAATTCTTGCAAACGGGTCAACAAGGGATTGTTTTCAAAACCGTCTTCTGCCACATTAGCGACGTACATCGCGGGCTTGATGGTCAATAAACACAAGGGTTGCAAGGCGAAACGCTGTTCCGCGTCCAGCTTCATCATGCGGGCGGGTTTGCCTTCGTTCAAATGGGCAGCGACTTGTTCCAACAACGCCATCAATTTGATCGCGTCTTTGTCGCCTGTGCGCGCCAGTTTTCCATTGCGCAATTGGGCTTTTTCCACGGTGGTCAAATCTGCCAATGCCAATTCGGTGGTGATGGTTTCGATGTCGGAAATCGGATCCACTTTGCCCGCGACGTGAATCACGTTGTCATCTTCAAAACAGCGCACCACATTCACAATGCCGTCGGTTTCGCGGATGTTGGCTAAAAATTGGTTGCCCAAACCTTCGCCTTTAGACGCGCCCGCCACTAAGCCTGCGATATCCACAAATTCGGTAATCGCGTATTGCATCCGTTGTGGTTTGACGATGGCCGCCAACGCGTCCATGCGCGCATCGGGCACTTCCACAATGCCGACGTTAGGCTCAATGGTACAAAACGGGTAGTTTTCCGCCGCGATGCCCGCCTTGGTCAGTGCATTAAATAACGTGGATTTGCCTACATTCGGTAAGCCAACAATGCCGCATTTCAAACTCATGGTGTGTGTCCTTGATATTAGGTGATCGCATCCGTCCACGCGCAACGTTGCGAGGGCAGGTTAAACAAGATGCGAATATGAAAAATGGCGACCGCAGTGCGTCGCCAAACAAATTCAAGCGCGATTGTACCACTCAAGCCCATCACGCCCCAAATGACACGACGTTTTGAGAAACTTGTGAATAAACGCTGCCTTCCACTATTTTCGCAATATATTCAGCTAGTCGCGCTGATATTCCCACTCGACGAACTAATCGCTAACGACTAGCGACTAATTACTCAATAAAACTTAGCTTCCCCTTCTGGGCGAGTCTTGAAGCGTTTGTGCAACCAAAAGTATTGTTCTGGCATGTCGCGCACGCGATCTTCGATAAATTCATTGACGCGACGTGTATCGGCGAATAAATCTTCGGTGGGGTAATTTTCCCATGCGGGATAAAACTGCACTTCGTAGCCGTTAGGCAATAATTTGGTCGTCACAGGAATGACCTTCGCACCTGTCATGCTTGCCAAGCGAGAAACGGTGTTGAGCGTGGCGGCAGGCACACCAAAAAATGGCACGAATAAGCCATCTTTAGTGGCTAAATCTTGGTCGGGTAAATAGTAAAACGGCAGTCCTGCTTTCACCGCCTTGACGATGGGGCGCAAGCCTTGTTGGCGTGAATAAAGCTGCGGATTGCCGAAACGACTGCGTCCGCGCAGCAGCAAGTCGTGGAACAGCGGATTTTTTTGGTTGGCATACACGCTGACCAAATTGACGTTTTGGGTCAACCAACTCCCCGCGACATCCAAGCCTACAAAATGTGGTGCCAGCAAAATAATCGGCTGGGGCGTAATCGCTTGAATATGCTCAAACCCAATGATTTTGGTGAGTGACTGAATGCGGGAGGCGGGTGACCACCACAAAATGCCGCGTTCCAACAAGCTACGCCCAAAGGCTTGGAAGTTTTGTTTGACCAATTTGCGCCGTGCGGCATCAGAGAGTTCAGGAAAACACAGCCGCAAATTGGTATCGGCAACGTGACGACGTTCACCCGCTAACCAAAACAATAAAGTGCCGACGGCTTTGCCAATTTGAGCCAATAAAGGGAGCGGAAGGAAGTGGAGTAGCCAGAGTATAAAAATGCCGAATCGAGTCATGGTGAGTATGGTTTAAGAATAAGGAAGCGCGCATCCAACGCCCTAGACAAAAATTCTGCCTTTCTGGCGCGCGTTTTACGTCTAAGCATACCTTGTCAGAGGTTTTATATCCAAGGACTTTTCACAAGCTACTCATGCCTCATCACGCATGAATATGCGATTTGTAGCCTGTTAGAAAACTCGACAAAAGCAAAATAATCGTGACCTCAATCGCCATCAGGCGTGACCATCCGTATCGGACGCGTCCCAATCTTTGCCCCCGTGACTTCATCCACGGCGATGGGTTGAATTTCGATGCCTGTTTCAGCATCTAAGAAGCGCACCAACTTACCTTCGCCACGGTATTTTCGCCCCCACGCACCAATCATAAAAAGCATAGGTAGAAAATCCCGTCCCGCAGCCGTCAGTAAATACTCCTCACGCGGGGGGTGTTCGGAATAGAGCCGTTTCTCCAGCAAGCCCTCCTCCGTCAACGTCGTCAACCTTCGCGTCAGGATCGTGGGCGCAATACCAAGGCTTTTCCGAAACTGGTCAAAGCGCGTGAGTCCAATATGCGCATCTCGGAGGATCAATATGCTCCACGTATCCCCCATGAAAGCCAGACTGCGCGCAATCGGACAGGGATTTTCGTAACGATTTTCGTTGTTCATACTATTTTAATAGTGACATGTTTTTAAATTGGGTGTAATATGACTATCGAATTGATAGCGACATTACTTTCAAAAAGATAGTATCACTTTAACGACAGACAATCCACCCTATAAGGAGATTTAACATGAACAAGAACGATATGCGTATCGCCCTGATGATAGGGGTCGCTTCGCAGGTATTACCACCAATTAAGTCGCTAGACGACATTTTTCAATCCTAATTTTAGAAAGGAACTAGCATGTCAGCATCCAGAGTCGTTATCGTTACAGGCGTGTCATCAGGAATTGGTCGTGCAACCGCCGAAAAATTCGCCAAGCAAGGTTGTCAGGTATTCGGTACGGTACGCAACCTTTCCAAAGCCACCCCGTTGTCAGGGGTGCAACTCGTCGAGATGGATGTTTGCGACGACGACTCCGTCAAGCGCGGCATCCAATTTGTGATGAACAGTGCCAAACGCATCGACGTGCTGGTGAATAATGCGGGGGTCGGCATGTTCGGTGCGGCGGAAGAAACGTCGATGGACGAGGCAAAATGGATGTTCGAGACCAATGTGTTCGGCATCCTGCGCACCAGCCAAGCGGTACTGCCACATATGCGCGCACAACGCGGCGGTAGAATTATCAATGTCAGTTCGGTGCTGGGTTTCCTGCCCGCCCCCTACATGGGACTCTATTCCGCCGCCAAACATGCCGTCGAGGGAATGTCCGAGACGCTAGATCATGAAGTACGCCAATTCGGCATCCGCGTATCGCTCGTCGAACCAGCCTTCACAAAGAGCAACCTCGACGCGAATTCTCCCCACGCAAACCACAAAATCCCTGTATATGACGCTGATCGCAAAAGCGTATCGAACGCGGTTGCCAAGAACGTCGGTACCGCACCCGAACCAGACGGCGTTGCCAACACGATTGTTTGCGCAGCTTTCGGTTGTTGGCGTATGCGCCATACTCCGAAAGGTCAGGCAACGCTATTAAGTAAGCTGCGCCGCTTTATGCCTGCGAGACCTGTCGATCAGAGCCTCAGAAAATCTTTCGGTCTCAAATAATTTTTTTACCAACCAAGGAGCATCACTATGCAAATCAAAAATGCCGTCGTTCTCGTTAACTAGGGCTAACCGTGGCCTGGGTCAGACCTTTGTCAACGCACTGCTGCAAGCAAGTGCAGCCAAAATTTACGCTGCCGCGCGCTGCACAGACCTGACGCTGCTGATTAAAAACGCAGGCATTTACCGCAACACCGCATTCCTCACGGCAGACAGTGCTGATGTCGCCCGAGCCGAACTGGAGACCAACTTCTTCGACCCGCTGATGATGAGCAAGACTTTTGCCCCAATTTTGAAAGCCAACGGCGGCACCATCGTCAACGTGCTGTCTGTGTTGAGCTGCTCAACATCCCCACTGCGGTCACCTACAGCGCATCCAAGTCCGCCACATGGTCACTCACCAATGGTCTGCAGATTGATTACACCTCGACCCCCAATCATTACCTGTCAGTCGAGGGTAGCAAATATGCTTACCGCACACTGGATGAATCAAATGGCAAACCAGCACTTGTGCTGTTTCAACATTTCATCAGGACAATGGACGACTGGGCCTCTGCGCTGTTCAATCGTCTTGCAAACAAACGTCAGCTTTACATTTTTGACAATGCAGGCGTGGGGACTACAGAAGGCACTGCCCCAGATATCCCTCGCCCTGCGGATCGTTTAGTTCGTCTCTGGCAAGAGGCGTGAAAATGATACTGGGATTAATCGTATTAACACGCGCGCCGCGCTTAGGGCTTTTTCCGCCGTTTCAATATTGTCCTGACGCAAATCAGCCATTAGGACATGTGCCAGCACTGACCCGCCGCACAATGGCTTGACTGATCGAGCCAGCACCGATTAAGGCGTATTCAATTCCTCTTGATCACGCCATCTAAACCGAGCCAGACGCTTGGCAATGAGCCACTGACCATTGCGCCTAACATATTCGGCAAGCTGCCACTACGTGACATTGCGAATTTAAAACAGGCTTATCGGCATGTGACTGGCTAGCCGAAGAGTTTTGGGCTTAGACGCGAAATGCTCGGACGAAAAGTGCCACGTTTGATCGCACAAGATTCGCATCCTCAATTGCAGAGGGCTTCCCCAAGCCAAACATCACCCGAATGTGCGCACTACCAAGGAATAAAGCCAGGAACTGGTCTGCGGCCTCGTCGGGCGAGGCTATCGATAGGCTACCGGCAGCATTGACGGCTCGTAGATATTGCGCCACCTGCTGAAATAGTTTTTCTGGCCCCTGCTTGTAGAACGCCTGGCAGGCAGCGGTATGCTCACCAGCGGTAGCAGACATCATGCGATATGCACCCACCACTTCATCTGATCGCTTTAGCCTCAGGAACGATGTCCCGATCATCGTGAGCGCAACCTCGGGATTGTTGGGATCCAGTGCTCCCGGAGGTAATGAAGCAAATACCGTATCGGTAATGCGGCCAACAGCGGCCGCGAACAGGGCTTCCTTGGTCGGAAAGTAGCTGTAAATCGTCACCTTGGAGACACCAGATAGCTTTGCGATCGCATCCACACTCGCTTGTGCGAAGCCATACGCAATAAACTGCTCCGATGCCGCCTCTAAAACCCGCTTCATCCGTTCAGGATCGCGCGGACGCCCTCGCTTAATATTAATCGTCATTTTATTTACTTGACAGTTAAGTAAACAAATATTAAATTGTTTACCAGTTCGTACAGTATATCAAATTATTGCCCATGAATATCTCTATCCGTACTACCAAAGCTTCATATCGGCCAAGCTCGGTTCTCCTGCTCATTGCTTTTGCATTGAGTGGCTGCAGCAGCAATCCCGATATCCCGACATCGAGCATTTCACTTAAGCCAAACTATCTTCATGGAGGGGGACTTCAAAATTCCGCACCCGATGGAGATCAAAAATGGTGGCAACAATTTGGAGATAAACAGCTGGCACTCCTCGTAGAAAGAGCTGCTATAGCGAACCACGATGTCCGAATTGCCGTAGAGCGGGCAAAACAGGCTCGTGCTGGGACAGGCGCGGTTGACTCGCGCTTATTTCCGAGCGTGAATTTGGTGGCATCTCAGTCCGACACTCGAACCAGCTTACCCGCAATGGTAAAGCAATCGATGCTGGACACCAGGGCCTCGCGCGTCGGCGTAGATGTCGCCTGGGAAATTGATCTATTCGGTGGAGCCAGAGCGGCAGCAAGTGCTGCAGAAAAAGATGCGGCAGCGGCAAAGCTTGGCATAGCGGGCGCACAATTGATTGTTGCAAGCGAAGTCGCGCGACAATACTTCATTTGGCACGGAGCCCGGCAGCGGCTGAATATTCTTCAGTCTTTGCTGCAAACGCAGCGCGACACAGAGTGCCTGACTCGCAGTCGCAATCGGGAAGGAATGGCAAGCGAGTTCGATGTTGCCCGAGCCGCTGGCGAAACATTGAGCATGGAAGCATCACTGCCGCAATTGCACACGCTGATGTCCGTCACAGAAAGTCGCATTGCCGTGCTGACCGGTGCCAGTGCTTCAACCCTGGTTCCCGAGCTTCATGTTAAAGAGGAATTTCACTGGATTTCCACACAAGCACCATTCAGTGGGCAGCCTGCAGACTTGCTGAGACGCCGACCAGACATACTTGCCGCAGAACAACAGCTGTCTGCCGAATCGTCCCGTCTTGTTGAAGCGAAGGCAAACCGTTTCCCCAAGTTATTCTTGAGTGCACTATTCGGTCAACAGGCTCTGACACTCAACAATACGTTGAGCCTGTCGGCATCGCGCTACTCCAATGTGGCAGGTGCTTTCGTACTGCCTATATTCAACGCTGGACACATCAAGGCTGGAATCGAGGCGCAAACCGCACGGGAACAGCAAGTATTGCTGTCCTACGAGCAAACTATTCTGAATGCAGTTGAAGATGTTGAGAACAGCCTTGCTGTCTTAACAGGGGAACAACAGCGGATCGACGCACTAACTGCAGCAGAAAAAGAAAGAGAAATCGCTCTCGAACATGCCCGCTCGCTATTTCGGGAAGGCCAGATCGATCTCCTGCAATTACTTGATGTGCAGCGGGCATTATTGGCCACTGAGCTGACGCTGACTGAGAGTCACGCTCAGCGCGCAGTCAGCTACGTCCAACTTTACAAAGCGCTGGGTGGAGGCTGGCAGGCACTACCCCTCCCTGCCAATGCGCAAATAGCGACCAATTCTTTATCAGGAGTTAAGCAATGATCTCGACATTAAAACAGCCTAACCTCTCTCTCGGAATGGTGGGACATACGGCCATTTCGCTTGTCATCGCAGCGAGTCTTGCAGCTTGCGGGGAAAAACCGCTAGCGCAATCTAAGCCTCACCCAGTTCTCGTGACCACCGTTCACAACGAGTACGATTCCTCTGAGAGAACATTCACCAGCATCGTGAGTGCACGGCATGAATCCGCTCAGGGTTTCAGGACAGGCGGCAAGGTAGTAGCCAGAATGGTTGAAGTCGGGCAAAACGTCGTTGCCGGACAAACGCTCGCCCGCCTTGATCCCGCCGATTACGAACTGGGGCTTCGCGCGGCAGAAGAGCAACTGTCAGCGGCTCGGGTGGATGCTGAACAGGCGGCATTGGACGAAGCCCGCTTCCGGCGCTTGCTCGCCGATCATTCGGTTTCCGTGGCCGACCATGAGCGGCAGAAAGCCCGTGCAGACGCAGCAGCGGCACGACAGGCACAGGCTGCACGACAACTTGATTTGGCACGCAACCGAACCAAGTACACTACCCTCGTCGCGGAATTTAATGGCGTGATTACCTCGCTAAAATTCGAGACGGGCCAGATTATCGCCGAGGGACAACCCGTCGTGACGATTGCTAACCAGTCCGAACTGGAGGTGGTCGCCGACCTGCCCGAGGAAATGGCGGGTAGCGTAAATACCTATAGTGCCTCGGCAACTTTTTTGGATACGCAAGCACTTAACCTTGCGCTGAAATTGAGAGAAATATCACCCGCTGCTGCCGCTCAGACCAGAACGTATCGGGTACGATTCAGCATCGCAGACAAGTCGCCCGCTATTCAACAGACACTGCACCTTGGTATGACGGCTAACCTGCATCTGTCCCAAAAGGAGGGGGAGCTAACAGCTGTTCTACCGGCGACAGCCGTCTGGAAAACCGACGGCCACACCATGATCTGGCAGGTGGACAACTCAGGGAGCAAGCTCGTCGCGAAACCTGTTGAGGTTCTCCGCTACACGAACGAGGCAGTGCAAGTGCGGGGGATAGCAGATGGCGCGAAGGTGGTATCGGCTGGCATTCAGAAACTGGCTCCCGGCATTGACATCGTTCCCGTTGAGCGTAGTGCCAGCGGAATGAATCTGAGTACATCAGCCGCACATGCGGCAACGACAAGCACAGCGGGGAGTCAACTGTGAAGACGGGATTTAATCTCTCGGCCTGGGCGGTCAAGCATCAGGCCATGGTGTTATTTATGATCCTGACTACACTGGTAGCCGGGGTGTTTTCATACATGAAACTCGGTCGCCTAGAGGATCCAAACTTCAATGTTCCGCTGATGACTGCGGTCGTCATCTGGCCCGGCGCGACGGCGCAGGAAGTTCAGGATCAGGTGATGAACAAAATTGAGAGCAGACTGCGTGAGCTTAACGGTTTAGACTACGTGAAGACATTCTCCCGCCAAGGCTATGGTGCTGTCTCATTGCGGATGAAGGGCGGCCTGCCCCAGCAACAACTCACCGATGCCTGGTACCAGGCGCGCAAGAAAATCGGCGATATCCAGCAGGAGTTCCCTGCTGGTGTGCGCGGCCCTTATTTTAACGACGAGTACAACGACCTCTACATGTCGCTTTATGCAATTCAGGGCGATGGATTGTCAATGGCAGAACTCCTTGAATATGCGGAAAAAATCAAACGAGACCTGCAGAGCGTACCCACCCTGAGTAAGGTAGACATTCTGGGCAAACAAAAAGAAAAGGTCTTTATTGAATTCTCCAGCAAGCGGCTTGCCGCATTGGGCATGTCCCCGCAAGAAGTAATTGACTCACTGGTACGGCAAAACCTGATGAGTCCATCGGGTTCGGTGGACACACGCTCCGACCGTGTGTTTGCCCGTGTCGATGGTGCGCTGCACAGCGCAGCGGATGTAGCGAAGGTCAGTATCGAGGCAAGTGGACGGCTGGTAAGGCTGTCAGATATTGCGACCGTCCGCGCCAGTTACGAAGATCCGCCCGCATACACTGTCCGCCACAACGGTCATCCGGTGCTGGTGATCGCTACCACCATGACGCCAAATGCGAATATCCTCAAAGTCGGCAAAGCGGTTGACGAACGGATGGCTGCGATTCAGGCGAACCTGCCGTCGAGCATTTCAGTAGAAAAGTATGAAGATCAGCCGAAGGTGGTCGAGGAATCAGTCTGGGAGTTTGAAAGGTCGTTTCTCGAAGCACTTGCCATTGTGCTAGCGGTCTCTTTTCTGTCGTTGGGGCGACAGGCGGGGGTGGTGGTCGCAGCTTCGGTGCCGCTGGTGCTGGGTATCGTCCTGGTCGTCATGTATCTGGCTGGTTGGAATCTGGACCGAATTTCGCTAGGATCTCTCATCATCGCGCTCGGTCTTCTGGTCGATGATGCGATCATTGCCGTGGAGATGATGGTGCTGAAGCTGGAGGAAGGATGGGATCGGGCCAAGGCGGCGACTTTTGCCTATACCTCGACCGCCTTCCCGATGCTGACGGGCACCATGGTTACTGTAGCGGGGTTCATGCCAGTGGGTTTTGCCAAGTCCACCGCTGGCGAATACGCGGGCGGGATCTTCTGGGTCGTCGGTGTGGCACTGATAGCCTCCTGGTTCGTCGCGGTCATCTTCACCCCCTATCTCGGAATGAAGCTGCTGCCGTCCTCCATGGCGGGCGGAACACATGCCGACCCCTACGACAAGCCAATCTATCACCGGCTGCGTAAGTGGGTTGACTGGTGTGTCGGCCAGCGCTGGAAGGTATTGGCTGCAACTGGCATCCTCTTCGTTGTTGCTGGTCTGGGAATGACGCTGGTGCAGCAACAGTTTTTCCCAACCACTGATCGTCTTGAACTGATGGTTGAACTACGTATGAAGGAAGGAGCCTCTTTCACAGCGACCGAGGAGCAGGTCAAGCTATTCGAGAAGGTGCTGGCAAAAGATCCAGATGCCAAGAATTTCACTGTCTATACGGGTGCTGGGGCTCCGCGTTTCTACTTGTCCCTAGAGCCAGAACTGCCCAATCCCGGTTATGCCCAGTTCGTCATCATGACCTCTGGGGCAAAGGGACGTGAGGCCTTGCGCGCCCGTCTGCTCGACTATTTCGCCAAGGATGAGGCGCAGCCCTTAGTACGCGGTCGGGTGTTGCGCATGGAGTTCGGCCCACCAGTTGGATTCCCTGTCCAATTTCGCGTCATCGGCCCCGATCCAGATACCGTGCGCGGCATTGCCTACCGGGTGCGAGACATCGTGCGGGAAAGCGCCTTGGTGCGCGATACGCAACTGAACTGGAACGAGCGCGTCCGTACCCTAAGCGTTCACGTGGATCAGGACAAGGTTCGTTTGCTCGGTTTATCGTCAGCCGAGGTATCTCAGAGCTTGCAGATCCTCTCCGGTGCGCCCGTGACGCAAATCCGCCGTGGCGAAGATCTGATCGATGTCGTGGTGCGTGCCGATACCAGCGAAAGAAAAAAACTGGAGAGCCTTGGCGACATTGTGTTGTTTTCGCGCAGCGGTGCCGTGGTTCCGCTTTCGCAGGTCGCACGCATCGAACCGACCTTTGAGGAACCCGTGCTCTGGCGGTGGAACCGCAACATGGCGATTACGGTGCGCAGTGATTTGGCGGACGGTGTTCAGGGACCTTATGCCACCGAGAAAATTTGGCCGTCACTGAAACCGGTGCTAGACAGCCTGCCGAGCGGATACCAGATCGAGAAAGGCGGAGCCATCGAAGAATCGGACAAGTCAAACTTGGCGCTATTGGCGATATTCCCGGGGATGTTTCTGGTCATGCTGGCGTTCCTGATGATGCAGCTACAGAGTTTTTCCAGAATGACCATGGTCTTCATGACCGCTCCTCTGGGACTGATCGGCGTCGTGCCCGCGTTACTGATCTTCAATGCGCCGTTCGGCTTCGTGGCACTGCTGGGCGTGATCGCATTGAGTGGCATGATCATGCGCAATTCAGTCATCCTCGTCGACCAGATCGAGCAGGACATTAGCTCCGGCAGTCAACCTTGGCAAGCCATCGTAGATGCAACGGTTCGCCGCACCCGCCCAGTCGTCCTGACGGCGGCAGCGGCGGTTCTCGCCATGATTCCCCTGACACACAGCATCTTCTGGGGGCCAATGGCGATCTCAATCATGGGCGGACTCATCGTGGCCACTACCCTCACCCTCGGATTTGTTCCAGCACTTTATGCGGCATGGTTCAAAGTGGGGCGAACACAATGAGTAGGCACACCAGGCAAATCCTGCAACTGATAAGGCTCTTTAAAGTGAAAGGTAACAATTCGCATTTGCGGTCATATATTCGAGGCAAGTTGGTAGGGGCTATGCGGCACTCACAGACCACTGACTCTATAAACAAATTCCACTAACACTTAAGGATAATCATCATGCAAAATTTCGATTTCTATAACCCGACCCGTATCGTATTCGGAGAAAAAAGTATTGCCCGCCTTGATGATCTGGTACCGACCGACGCGCGTGTGCTTGTGCTGTATGGCGGCAACAGTGCCGAACGGTCAGGCACACTGGCGGAAGTGCGGGCGGCACTTGGTGCGCGCAAGCTGTGGGAATTTGGTGGCATCGAACCGAATCCCGCTTATGAAATCCTGATGCGCGCAGTCGAACTGGTTCGCACGGAAAAGCTGGACTTTCTGCTGGCGGTCGGCGGTGGTTCGGTAATTGACGGCACGAAGTTTGTCGCCGCTGCGGTGTCCTTTGCGGGCGACCCTTGGGCAATTCTGGAAACCTTTGGTAGCACTGTGACGGATGCACTGCCGTTCGGCACGGTACTGACCTTGCCTGCAACGGGTTCCGAGATGAATTGCGCCTCGGTTATTACCAAACAAGAAACATTGGCGAAGCTTCCCTTTATGACACCTTTTGTCTATCCGAAATTTTCGATCCTTGATCCAGTTAAAACCTATACCCTGCCGCCGCACCAATTAGCCAATGGCGTGGTGGATGCGTTTACGCACGTTATCGAGCAATACCTAACTTATCCAACCGAAGGTCGAGTGCAAGATCGTTTTGCAGAAGGTCTGCTGCAAACCCTGATTGAAATCGGTTCGAAAGTGGTGAATGAACCCGCAGACTTCGACTCGCGTGCCAACC
Source organism: Gallionella sp. (assembly GCA_028688275.1). Taxonomy (GTDB): domain Bacteria; phylum Pseudomonadota; class Gammaproteobacteria; order Burkholderiales; family Gallionellaceae; genus Gallionella. The sequence goes on from JAQTYN010000010.1 coordinate 56,535, forward strand.
TGATGTGGTCGGCCACCATGGCGGTGAATGGACTGATTGCGGCTGGCGTACCTCAAGATTGGTCAACACATATGCTGGGGCATGAACTCACCGCACTGTATGGCATTGATCACGCCCGCACGCTTGCGATTATTCTCCCCGCCATGCTCCATCTGCGCCGCGAAAACAAACGAGCCAAGCTGTTGCAGTATGCCGAACGCGTCTGGCAAATCACCGAAGGTGACGAGGATGAACGGATTGATCAAGCCATCGAGAAAACACGCGCATTCTTTGAAAGTCTCGGTCTCAAGACCCACCTGTCCGACTACAACATTTCAGCGGATGAAATCGACAGATTGATCCAACAGTTGCAAGCGCATGGCATGACGCAATTGGGTGAGCATCAGGATGTCACGCTGGAAGTCAGTCGCAAGGTTCTTGAAGCGAGTCTTTAAATCCTGTGAGAAAGAGAGGCTCTGACTTTACTCGCCTTTGAATCTGGGGAAACGGTGATTCAATCTTCCATTCGTGGTGAGCTGGTCGAACCATGAACGGAAGATTAAATAAAATCAATGTATTAAATCCATTCATCCTTCGACCGTTCGACACGCTCACGGCTCAGGACGAACAGATTCAATCTGCGGCTCTCTAGTCCTCTTCCTTACCGTTTCCCACCACCCCCTTAGGCACTTTATAGCGGTTATAGCTCCACAAATACTGAGCAGGGGCACGGGCGATGACTTTTTCGAGAGCTTGGTTAATTTGTAGTGGCACGGGTTGGGTGAAGTCCAGCTCCAATGGCTCAATCCGCAACACATAACCTTGCCCTTTGGGTAAGCGTTCAGCACACGCCAGCACCACGGTTGCACCGCTATTTTGAGCTAAACGCCCACTGAGGGTCATGGTATAAGCAGGTTTGCCGAAGAAATCCACCCATTCGCCTTCGCCTGAGCTGGGGACTTGGTCGGGCAAAATACCAATGGCTTCGCCGCGTTTGAGGGCTTTGAGGAGTACGCGAACGCCGCTGACATCGGCGGTGGCGAGTTTTGCCAAGCCGCGTTCGCGCCCGTTACGCATGATAGTTTCCAGCCAAGGTTGTTTGGGTGAACGATATAAGCACGTCAACGGCAAGCGTTGCCCGACATACAAGCCCACCACTTCAAAGCAGCCCCAGTGCGGGGTGAGCAGAATAATGCCTTTGCCGCGAGTTTGTGCAGCTTCCAGATGTTCCCACCCTTCACAGCGTTGCACGGTATCGCATACTTCGGCTTGCGTACGTTTCCAGACCCAAGGCAATTCGATGCTACTTTTACCTGCTTCATTGACACTTTGCTTCAGCAGCGCGTCAAAATTTGCCTGAGCTAAACCACTTTGCCGCAGATTTTCAGCCGTGCGTTGGGCATAGGTCGGCGAGAGGGCAAAGGTCAATCGCCCCAGTAACGCGCCGATAGCATGCACTACCCTGAGGGGTAAGTTGGCGATGAGTGAAAAAATAGTGTTAAACAAGAAAGCTGTCATTCGGTGAGAAGGCGAACTATTTGCTACAATGCGCGCCTTAAATTTTTTAGTTGATAGGATAAATGCTATGAGCGACTTTTTGTTTACGTCTGAATCTGTATCTGAAGGGCATCCTGATAAAGTAGCCGATCAAGTATCTGATGCCATTCTGGATGCTATTCTAGCGCAAGACCCCTATGCGCGGGTAGCGGCGGAAACATTGACCAATACAGGGTTGGTCGTGCTGGCGGGTGAAATCACCACCACAGCCAATGTCGATTACATCCAAGTCGCTCGCAACACTATCAAACGCATCGGCTACGACAACACCGAATACGGCATTGATTACAAAGGTTGTGCTGTATTGGTCGCCTACGACAAGCAAAGTCCAGACATCGCTCAAGGCGTGGATCGTGCTTCCGATGACTTTTTAAATCAAGGTGCGGGCGATCAAGGCTTGATGTTCGGTTATGCCTGTGACGAAACCCCCACTTTGATGCCACTGGCGATTTATCTGGCACATCAAGTGGTGCAACGCCAATCCCAATTGCGTCACGATGGTCGCTTGTCTTGGCTACGTCCTGATGCGAAATCTCAAGTAACGATTCGTTATGTCGATGGCAAGCCCTACTCTATTGATACTGTGGTGCTTTCTACCCAACACGCGCCTGAGATGACCTTGGAAGCCATCCGCGAAGCCGCGATTGAAGAAATCATCAAGCCACTCTTGCCTGCGGAATTGATCAAAGGCAACATCAATTTCTTGGTGAATCCGACAGGACGTTTCGTCATCGGCGGTCCACAAGGCGATTGCGGATTGACAGGTCGTAAAATTATTGTCGATACCTACGGCGGTGCAGCTCCACACGGTGGTGGCGCGTTTTCGGGTAAAGATCCTTCTAAAGTGGACCGTTCCGCTGCTTACGCAGGTCGTTATGTGGCGAAAAATATCGTTGCCGCAGGCTTGGCAAGCAAATGTTTGGTGCAAGTTTCCTATGCGATTGGCGTGGCAAAACCCACCAGCGTGATGGTAGACACGTATGGCACAGGCAAAATTTCCGATGAAAAATTGACCGAATTGGTGTTGCGTCATTTCGATTTGCGTCCAAAGGGCATCGTGCAAATGTTGGATTTGTTGCGCCCGATCTACGAAAAGACAGCTGCTTATGGTCACTTTGGACGTGAAGAACCAGGTTTTACTTGGGAAAATACCGACAAAGCCGCTGCGTTGCGCGCTGACGCAGGACTGTAATTCGCTATGCAGCTCTATGCTTTTGGTCTAAATCATCAAACCGCACCGCTTGCGGTGCGTGAACAGGTCGCGTTTCGCCCAGAAAATACGGAGAATGCCTTGCGCGATTTGGTGGATAACGGCGCAGCAAAAGAAGCTGCGATTTTATCCACCTGCAATCGCATGGAGCTGTATTGCAATGCTGCACATCCCAACCATGCGATTGACTGGTTGGCGCAATATCATCATCTCTCCCGTCAAGAACTCGAACCCTATCTTTACACCTTGCCGCGAGAACAAGCGATTAAGCATTCGTTCCGCGTGGCCAGTGGCTTGGATTCGATGGTGTTGGGCGAGCCCCAAATTTTAGGACAAATGAAACAAGCAGTGCGCATGGCGGAAGAGGCTGGCACACTGGGTTTTCTATTGCACAAACTGTTCCAACGCACATTTTCGGTTGCCAAAGATGTGCGGACGCAAACTGAAATTGGCGCGAATTTGGTGTCAATGGCTGCCGCTGCGGTTAAGTTGGCGGAACGAATTTTCCCCAGCATCGCTGAACAAAATGTGTTGTTTATTGGCGCGGGCGAAATGATCGAGTTGAATGCGGTGCATTTTGCCGCCCGCAATCCTAAGCGCATCACCGTGGCAAACCGCACCTTGGAGCGTGCCCAAACGCTGGCGCGGCGCGTTGATGGTCATGCCATCACCTTGGCCGAGTTGCCCGAACATTTGGCGCAGCATGACATTATTGTCACGTGCACTGGCAGTCCACTGCCAATCTTAGGTAAAGGTATGGTCGAGCGTGCCCTCAAAGCGCGTAAACATCGTCCGTTGTTTATTGTTGATTTAGCCGTGCCGCGTGATGTGGAAGCGGAAGTCTCGCAATTAAGCGATGTCTTTTTGTATAGCGTCGATGACATTGCCGAAGTGGTTAAAGAAGGCTTGGGCGCACGTCAAAATGCGGTCAAAGAAGCCGAGGTGATTATCAATTCAGGCGTGTCAGATTTTGTACACTGGATGCACTCGCGGGAAGTTGTCCCAACGATTCGTGCTTTGCGCGATCACGCAGATCGCAATCGCCGCCACGAATTGGAAAAAGCTCTGCGTCTATTGGCAAAAGGCGAGCATCCCGAAAAAGTATTGGAAAGCATGAGCAGCGCGCTGACCAATAAATTTTTGCACGCCCCTACCCACGCGCTGAACCAAGTGCAAATGGAAGAGCGCACTAACTTCTTAGAGGTGGTGCATCGGCTGTATCACCTGCATCCTGACGAATAGCAACTTCATTCCCTCCCCTTAGCAGGGGGAGGGTTAGGGTGGGGGTTGAAATCTTCGCACGGATGTAAACTGTCAACCCCCATCCCACCCTTCCCCCTGCTAGGGGGAAGGAGTCTCCTCCCTAATTAAAATTGTCTAACCAACTGAATAACCAAAAGAATGAACCCTAGCATCGCCCATAAATTAGCCCAGTTGAGTGACCGTTTGATCGAAGTCGATCAACTCCTGAGCACTGAAGAAGCCACCAAAAATATGGAGACGTTCCGCAAGTTAAGTCGCGAACGTGCCGAATTAGATCCCGTGGTCACGCTATATCACACCTACCAAGCTTGCCTTGCTGATTTGGCGACTGCGCAAGAAATGGCGGAAGACCCTGAGATGCGTGAATTCGCGGATGCAGAAATCCAAGACTGCAACGAGCGTTTGGCGGAATTAGATAAAGACTTGCAAGTGCAATTGCTGCCGAAAGACCCCAATGACGAACGTGGCGTATTTTTAGAAATTCGCGCAGGCACGGGTGGGGACGAAGCTGCATTATTTTCAGGCGATTTATTCCGCATGTACTCACGCTTTGCCGAACGTCGCCGCTGGCAAGTGGAAGTCATTTCCGAAAGCCCTGGCGAAATGGGCGGTTATAAAGAAATCATCGCTAAAATTTCAGGACAGGGTGCGTATTCGGTGTTGAAATTTGAATCTGGCGCGCATCGCGTACAACGTGTTCCCGCCACTGAAACCCAAGGTCGGGTGCATACTTCCGCCTGTACCGTGGCAATCATGCCTGAAGTCGATGAAGTCAGCGAGGTGGTGCTCAATTCTGCCGATTTGCGCATCGACACCTTCCGCGCATCAGGGGCGGGTGGGCAGCACATCAACAAAACCGACTCAGCGGTGCGCATCACCCACTTGCCCACAGGCGTGGTGGTGGAGTGCCAAGACGGACGGTCGCAACATCAAAACAAAGCCCAAGCCATGCGCGTATTGGCGGCGCGCATCATGGATGCCAAAGTGCGTGAGCAACAATCCAGCATCGCCGCCACGCGTAAAAGCCTAGTCGGCAGCGGCGATCGTTCCGAACGCATCCGCACTTACAACTATCCACAAGGTCGGGTCACCGACCACCGCATCAACCTGACACTGTACAAAATGGATGCCATGATGGACGGCGACATTGGAGAAATGACCAGCGCGCTGATGGCGGAACACCAAGCTGAACAATTGGCGGCGATGTCTGAAGATGTGATGTTTTAACGAATGAGTATCTGATTATCATTTATCGTGAACAAGTCGTTAGTTGTTAGCTTTTAGTTAGTAGCGACATAGCCGCAGCGCATACACAATTATTTGCTATATATTCATGTTGTTATACTTGTGTTTTTATTTGGCCAACTAGCGACGAACGACCAACAACTCAATACCCGATTACTTGTACACAACACCTTATGTCTTGGTTTTTCACTAATCTCATCGCAGCGGCATTGCTGCCACCGTTAAATTTGCTGTTGTTGCTGATCGTCGGATTGGTCGTATTAAAACGCCGACCCAAACTGGGACGCGGATTATTAGTGAGTGGCATCGCCTTACTTTGGCTCAGTACCACGCCTTATTTCGCCGATGGCGCGATGCACTGGCTTGAAAAAGACTTGAAACCCGTAGGCAATGTTCCCGCTGATGCGATTGTGATACTGGGTTGCGGTAGCTATATGCAAGCCCCCGAATATGGTGGTCAGGACACCGTCAGCGACAACACCTTGCTGCGTGTTCGATACGGCGCGATGTTACATCGTCAAACAGGCAAACCGATTTTGGTGACGGGCGGTGCGCCACTGGGCAATGCGGGGTCAGAAGGCCAGCAAATGAAAGCGGTGTTGGAACACGAATTTCAAGTTCCTGTGCGCTGGACCGAAGACCTTTCCAACAATACTTTAGAAAATGCCCAGTTTTCTGCCAAAATACTACAAGCCGCAGGCATCAAACGCGTCTACCTCGTTTCTCACGCATGGCATTTACCCCGCGCCATCATGGTATTTCGTCAGGCGGGTTTTGAAGTCATCCCTGCCCCCACTGCATACACAACCCGCTACGAAACCAACTTGCTCACGTTCTTACCCAATACGGACGCGCTAAACAAAAGCAAGATATTTACCCATGAAATCATTGGGTTAATTTGGTATCGTCTAAAGGCTTGGGCTACCTAAACCCGTTATATCCCACCGCTTCACCCACCATGCACCAATTCCCAATAGGAAGACGTTTGCATTTCAACCAATCGGCTGGCAGTGCGCCTAAACTCACCCGACATCTCGCTGTAGAGCTGATCGGGATTGCACGCAGCGGTGGCGATAAGTTTGACATGACGATCATAAAACACATCTACCATCCACGTGAAACGACGCGCTTCGGCGGCGTGTTCGGCAGTCATTTGAGGAATATGCGACAGGAAGACAATGGAGAATTGCTGAGCAATGGCGAGATAATCATTTTGCCCATGGGCGCGACCACATAGCTCATGGAAATCAAACCACGCGACCTGTTCAGTTTGCTTAATCACAGGAATAGTGCGATCCAATACCGTGCCAGACTGCGTGGGCGCATCATGGGTCAGCTCAGCAAATAAGGCATCCATACGCTGCGCACTGGCTGCATCGTCGGGCACCATAAACAGCGGCGCGTGCAACCCGCCGCGCAGCCGATAATCATTGCCATTATCGACATTCAGCACCGTGAGTTCGCGGCTCAATAAATCTATCGTGGGCAAAAAATGTTGCCGCTGCAAGCCATTGGGATACAGTCCATCGGGCGGGTAATTAGAGGTCGTCATCAACACCACGCCTTGTTCAAACAACGCCGCAATCAACCGTCCAAGAATCATCGCGTCGGCAATGTTATCGACATGCAGCTCGTCCAAACACAGCAAGCGCGTGGCGTGGGCAATCTTTTTAGCCAGAGCCAACAACGGATCTTTCTCGTGCGAAAGGTGCTGCATTTCGTGATGCACTTCCGCCATAAAGTGATGAAAATGCACCCGCCGCTTACGCCGATACGGCACACAGGCATAAAACGCATCCATCAAAAAAGTCTTGCCCCGCCCTACCCCGCCCCAAATATACATGCCTTGCGGCACGTCGGGACTCAACAAGCTGCGCCCCAAAAAGTGATTGCGTTTGGATTTAAACACCACCAATTCAGACCACAGCGCGTCTAACTCTTCAATGGCGGCAGCTTGTGCGGCATCAAAAACAAAATCGTCGCGCTGACTCATGGCGTGATACCACGTTTTGGGGCGCAACTCGCCCATATCGGCAGGGAAAGCGTGAGACATCATCAGTAAGCAACACCCGAAAGCAATGCCGCGCATAGTGCAAGCAGATGCGACTGGGGTCAATGCGATTTTCAATGAAGCACACGCAAAGCCCACTATAATCACGCCTTTCCCAGCCCCCTTGACCAACATGATCCGTTTATTGCCTGATTTGCTGATTAACCAAATTGCCGCTGGCGAGGTGATCGACCGCCCTGCCGCCGCGTTAAAAGAGTTGTTGGAAAACAGCTTGGATGCGGGCGCGACGGAGATTTCGGTGCAATTGGATGGTGGCGGCATCAAATTATTAAGAGTGCGGGACAACGGCAAAGGCATTGCCAAAGACGAGTTATCGTTGGCGTTGATGCGTCATGCCACCAGCAAAATCGACTCCTTGGAGGCGTTGCAGCAAGTCAACAGCATGGGGTTTCGCGGCGAGGCGTTGGCGAGTATGGCGGCGGTGGCGCAACTGACTCTGACCAGCCGCACCGCAAACGACGAACACGCGTGGGAAGTGAGCAGCATCGACGGGCATCTCAGCGCACCGTTGCCCGCCCGCCATGGCGAGGGGACGAGTATCGAGCTGCGCGAGTTGTATTTCAACACCCCTGCGCGGCGTAAATTTTTGAAATCCGAAGCGACGGAATTTGGTTATTGCGAAGAGGCGTTTAAACGCATCGCCTTGTCGCGCCCTGAGGTGCAACTTTCTTTGCAGCACAACGGGCGGACGATTTGGCAGTTGCCCGCCGACCCCACGCATTTACAGCGCATCGCGGCAATTTTGGGTGCGGAATTTGGCAGCATGGCGGTGGGCGTGTCACACAGTGCGGCAAATTTATCGCTGCACGGACTCGCCGCCCTGCCCGCCTATTCGCGCAACCGCAACGACGCGCAATACTTTTTCGTCAACGGACGCTTTGTGCGCGACAAAGTGGCAAGCCACGCGCTGCGCCAAGCCTATCAAGACATTTTGCACCACCAACGCCATGCGGCTTTCGTGCTGTTTTTAGAACTCCCGCCCGAAGCCGTTGATGTCAACGTCCATCCCGCCAAAAGCGAAGTACGCTTCCGCGAAGGTCAAGCGGTACATCAATTTATTTTTCATACGCTCAACAAGGCATTAGCCACACCCGAAACCGATACCCCGCAACCAGAACGCGCGCCTGTTTTTCAACCGCCCGTGCAACAAACCATGGCATTGGGTGCGGCGGAACGTCAGGCGACTTATCAAGTGTGGGAAATGGCAAAGCAAGCGTTGCGGGATGAGACTTCCAGCTATTCCGCTGACGCTTATCCATCCACCGTTCGCCCTGATACTTCGACTCTGCTCAGCACTGAAGGCGTGACCGAAGGGCAATTTTTGCACGATTCCGTGGGTCGGGATTTATCCCGACGAGATGCAACAGTCAATGTGCAACCCGACCTACGTGACACGTTGGATGGCGAACACGACATCCCACCGCTGGGCTATGCCCTCGCACAACTGGCGGGTGTGTACATTTTGGCGCAAAACGCCCACGGCTTGGTGGTGGTGGATATGCACGCCGCGCATGAGCGCGTGGTGTACGAACAACTCAAAACCAGTATGGATCACGAACAGCTTGCCACCCAACCGCTATTGATTCCTGTCACGTTCCACGCCGATTCGATAGAAGTCGCTACCGTGGAAGCGCATCAAGACGCGCTGCACACACTGGGTTTTGAAATCGCCCCCCTGTCACCGCACACCCTCGCCATCCGCGCCATGCCTGTGCTGCTCAAACCCAGCCAAGCCGAAGCCGCCGCCCGCGAAGTGCTCAATGAACTACGCCAATTCGGCGCAAGCCGCGTGATGACCGAACGCCGCAATGCCCTGCTCGCCACCCTCGCCTGCCACGGCGCAGTCCGCGCTAATCGCAAACTCACCCTCAGCGAAATGAACGCCCTGCTGCGCGACATGGAACACACCGACCGCGCCGAACAATGCAACCACGGCCGCCCCACTTGGCGACAAATCAGCATGGTGGAGTTGGATAAATTGTTTATGCGGGGGCAGTAAACTGGGGTTGGAATGGTTTGATTTGGGGTGCGATAGACGACGGTTGATGTCGTTGAGCTGGGATACAACAACTGCAAAGAGGGAAAGCAAATGAAAAATTGGTGTCTGGGCTTGTGTTTATTCGGCGTGTTAATGGGGCACGCTTTTGCGGCATCGGTGCGCGAGCAGGGTGGGGATATTTTCTATGTGGGCGATGACGGGCAGTCGCACCAACTCACGACAAGTCAGAATCATACAGCGGCGGTGCTGTCACCCGATGGCAAGCGCGTGGCGTATGTCCGACTCTATCAAGACCCCAAGCGTCAATTCGGTGATCCAGATGAAAAATGTGAGCTGTGGCTGACCGATATTGAAGGAAAGTCGCCGCAACTCCTGTTGCAGAATAAGGGAGAAACAGGCCCCGTTGAGGAACGCTTAGCATATTTCAACCACCTAAAATTTACGCCCGATGGCAAGTCGCTGTATTTCTTAAGTGCGGCGTGGGCAACATCCAATGCCGTCCATCTGATCGACCTCACCACCAAACAGGAACACTTCGTCACGGCGGGCAACTCTTTAGACTTGATTACCAAGGGAAAGTACGCGGGCTATCTGGTACTGTCATTGCACAAGTATTACCAACGCAGCGGTTCGTATGACCACTATTGGCTGGTGACACCCGATGGTCGTGAGATTAAAGTCGTGGCAAAAACAGAGCGCGAACTGGCGCGTTTTATGCGGGGGAAGTGAATTTGAGGTGAAGGGGGAAGAAAGAAGTTACGGGTGCACCACGGTTCGTTTCACTATAGTGGACCCCGAATTTCAGACAGTGAATTAAGATGGTAGCCTGCAGTAAAAGAGGAGCAGGTGATGAGTGAAAGCCGACGTAAAAACTTCACGGGCGAGTTCAAGGCGAAAGTGGCACTTGA
>JAQTYN010000011.1 GCA_028688275.1 Gallionella sp.
ATGAATTGATGAAATTTATGGCTCTCAAAAATAGCGTCCACCTCAATTCTTCCTGATTATTAAGCGGTGAAAATGGACTTCGGAAAATTAAACTTTAGGAGAAATTTGAATTGAGAATTGCTGCCTGTTAGCTGGATAGGTTGCACATCAAGTAAATACGCCATTAAGCGCACACTCATGGGCGATGAGCCGCTCCATGTCAATAAATCCAATACTTGCAACAATAATGGTTCTTCACTTATTTCTTGTTCGCTGATACGCAGCGTTTTGAATAAATCGGCTTCATGTTTGGTCAGGCTGGAAAGTTGCTTGGGCAAGGCTTGTTTCAAATCGGCTTGCAGCAAGTCGCGGTAAGCGCACCATCCTATGCGACGACGGGCAAGATATGCGCCCGCCAACTCCAATGCCAAGGGCAGTCCACTCAGAATTCCAGCAATTTCACTCGCTGCCGTAGTTTCCGCTTCATTGCAGGGCGGCGTGCCCGCTTCCTGAACCAGCATCAAGTAGGATTGCTCGTTATCCAACAAATCCAGTTTTACGTCGGTAAAATCAGCCTGTTCACGACGACTGGTCACCAGAATATGAGGCGATGCCGTGGATGTAGGCAAATAGTCTTGAATCGCGTCGGCTGACTCCAGATTGTCAAAAATAATCAGGCAATCCGAATAACTTTTAATGCGGTGACGCGCCACGGCTAATTTTGTCGCGTGTTCGGATTCTGGGGAAATCCAGCCCGCTTTAACGGCAATTTCCGTCAATTGCGCGTCAATGTTTTCATCGGCCGTTATCCAGTAAACTCCATTGGGATAGTCGGCTTGATATTGATAGGCATATTCCACAGCAAGCTGAGTTTTGCCTAATCCGCCTATGCCTTGAAACAAGGCGGTTTGTCCGATGCTGGTTGGTTTACCTGCGAGCAACTGCTGTCGCACACGGTCTAAAGCCTGTGCGCGCCCGACCATAAACTTCCCCTTTGCGCGAAAGGGCACTAGAAAAGCGGGGTTACAGGGATCGTAATTGGGTTTGGTAGGTGTAATGGTGCTGACAGTTGCATCAGCTTGTGTGCTAGGCGGGATTTTGCTGAGTAACGCATGAATTTCCAAAGCCAACTTGCTCAGGCAATCCTCACGATGATGCTCATCAAAGCCAGACAACGGCTGGTTGTCTTTAGGTCGCCCCTGAATTGAACTTAACCAATCCACTGTTTGCCACGCACAAGGTGTAAGAATCAGTGGAATGACGCGTAAACCCTCTTGCTTGCGCCGTGTTAATAAAGCAGGGATTTCAGTGCCCAAAATAAATTTTGAAGTCAGAAAGTCCGCACTGATCAATAAAATGGCGACATGGGCTGAATCTATTGCCTGTTTAATTTGGGGAAACCAGTCTTCACCAACCAAAATCTGGCGATCCTCCCACACAGACAGCAGACCTTGATGCTCCAATACCGCAAGCTGTGTTTGTAGCCGATTTTTCCAATCTTCATTTTTGTGGCTGTAACTAATAAACACCTTGGGCATGGTCGGTACACCGATAAAATCAACTGCGCTATGATAAAGCAACGTCAAATGGTACGGTTATTTATGTGTTCAGAACGCTAATAAATTCTGGCACAAATTCAGCACACATAAAAAAACCGCCAAGCTGTTTCCAGTCTTGGCGGTTTTTGTTTACGGCTTAATCAGGCTTATTTTTTGCCTTTTTTGGCTGCTTTTGCATCAGCAGCTGGTGCGGCAGTTACTTCTGCAGCGCGTGGCACGTAGATGGTGGCAACAACCAATTCACCTGTGTGACGACCGTGTGCAGAAACGGTAACGCCTTTAGGCATGGTCAAATCTGCTACGTGGATAGAGTGACCCACTTCCAGTTTAGCCAAGTCAACTTCTACGAAGCCTGGCAAGTCAGCTGGTAAGCAAGTTACGTCCAATTCATTCATGACATGGGTGATTTTACCTCCACCTGTTTTAACGCCAGGTGCGATGTCCGCATTGATGAAGTGCAACGGCACTTTGATATGCATCGGTTTTGCCATATCCACGCGCAAAAAGTCGATGTGCAACACTTGTTGACGGAATGGGTGCATTTGGAATGCGCGCAACATGACAGGTTCAACTTTGCCATCTAGGTTCAAATTAACTACAGATGCGTGGAATTCTTCAACACGCATGGTGTGGTAAATTTCGTTATGATCCATTTCGATGCTCACTGCATCGCCCAAACCATAAACCACACCTAGTGCACGACCAGTGTGACGCAGACGGCGGCTCGCACCCGTTCCTTGCGCATTACGTGAAACTGCTTTAACTTCGATTGTCATTTTACTTCTCCAAAAATAAACCTTCTCCGCGACCAGAGAAGGTTGTGTTGTCACCAACCACATGGTGGTGACGAATACGGGCTAATCGGTAAATAAGGAACTGACCGACTCTTCATTGTTAATGCGGCGTATCGTTTCAGCCAAGAGTGCTGCTGTACTGAGTTGACGAATACGTTTGCAATTTTGTGATGCAATGGACAAAGGAATGGTGTCAGTGACCACCAGTTCATCCAATGCTGAATTTTCAATACGTTCAATCGCAGGACCAGACAATACCGCGTGGGTGCAATACGCCACTACACGTGACGCGCCTTTTTCTTTCAAGGCATTCGCCGCTTCGCACAGGGTGTTGGCGGTATCCACCAAGTCATCCATGATTAAGCAAGTGCGACCGACCACATCGCCAATGATGTTCATCACTTTAGCGACGTTAGGCTTAGGACGACGTTTGTCGATAATGGCTAAGTCGGCATCCAGTTGTTTGGCTAATGCACGGGCGCGCACCACACCACCGACGTCAGGCGACACGATAATCAGATTAGGGTAGTCATGCGTGGTCACATCCGCCAATAAAATCGGGCTGGCGTAGATGTTATCCACGGGAATATCGAAGAAGCCTTGAATTTGGTCAGAGTGCAAATCCATGGTCAACAGGCGATCAACGCCTGCGCTGGTCAACATATCCGCAACAACTTTGGCAGTGATTGCGACACGTGCGGAACGAGGGCGACGATCTTGACGTGCATAGCCGAAGTAGGGCATAGCAGCAGTAATCCGTCCAGCAGAAGCGCGCTTGAGCGCATCAACCATGACCATGACTTCCATCAAATTGTCGTTGGTCGGGAAACAAGTGGATTGCAATACAAACACATCACGACCACGCACGTTTTCCATCAATTCAACGGTGACTTCACCATCGGAGAATCGACCTACTTTGGCATGGCCAAGGGGGATGTTGAGGTGATGAGCAACGGATTCTGCAAGCTTAGGATTGGCATTTCCTGTAAACACCATTAAGCTGTTTTTGGACATGTGAACCCTTTCGACATAAAAAAAAAGGCACATGCCTTGGATTTGGCTGAGGAGGTAGGGATCGAACCTACGAATGCCGGAATCAAAATCCGGTGCCTTACCACTTGGCGACTCCCCAATGACTCATTGAGACACCCAATCATGCAACGGGTGTTTTATTAAACCTTGCGCAACTACTCCGCGCATTTCGGCTGGCAACTTTTGTAATGCAGCTTCAGCTAGTTCGCGATTTGCAAATTCTGCAAATACACAAGCACCTGATCCTGTCATCATCGCGTTGCCAAATTGCGCAAGTGTCGCGATATAACGACTTACTTCTGGGTAAAGTTGACACACCACAGTTTGTAAGTCATTTCTAAGTTGCTGCTTCGAGAGGGTGCGCATTGTGAACGAAACTGAGTCCCGTGTCAATTCCGGATGCGTAAAAATTTTAGCAGTCGGCACATGAACGGGTGGAAATAGCACAACATACCAGTTTTCGGGCAGCGGATAAGCTTGTAACGCCTCACCGATACCCTCAGCAAAGGCATTTTCACCAAATACAAACACGGGTACATCTGCGCCTAATTGCAGCCCCAGCTGCATTAAGCGCGTACGCTTCACGTTTAAGTTCCACAAGCGATTCAAAGCAATTAGGGTGGTGGCGGCATCCGAGCTGCCGCCGCCCAAACCGCCGCCCATGGGAATCACTTTTTCCAAGGTAATGTCCACCCCCAGCGTGCAACCCGTTTCCGCCTGCAACAACTTCGCCGCCCGCACACATAAATCCTGTGCTTCAGGCACATCGGCGATGTCATTGGTACGATGAATCTCCCCATCCTGCCGCAAGGAAAAGTGTAGTGTGTCGTTTAAGTCGATAAAACGAAATAAGGTTTGTAGCAGATGATAGCCATCATCACGTCGTCCTGTGATGTGTAGAAATAGATTCAGTTTGGCGGGTGCAGGGCAGGTGAGCGTTGTGGTCATGTTGGTTGGTCGTAATTGCTGAGGTTAAATCCCGATTTACGGCGTAGTTTGCCATTCCCACTCATCAATCAGCAATTGCACTTGCAATTGGTCGTGATTGAGCTGCATACGGCTGGGGAGGGCATCGGATTGTTGGTTAGGATAGCGGGTGTAGCGCACTGTCCAGCCGTTCTGTTGCAAAGTGTTTATTTGTCCAAACTCATTGCGTTCGATTTGCGCGGGGGTGGTCGTCTCCGCAAGCCCCAACACCCAGTGATGCAGTCCCGATAGCGGCAAATGCCAACCCAACACTTTGGTCATAAGTGTCTCCAAGTTATCTGAGCGTTCGTGTTGATCACCTTGATCCAAGGTGGCGTGTTGTCCGTCTTGATATATGCGGGCGGCAGTCGAACCCAGCGGGGTGAGTAAGAGCAATTCGTCCGATTGGGTTTGGTGTGTCCAATGTAGCCCCGCAGAATGCCGCTCGCCTTGATGCTTGATAGCAACCCGCCCGTTCAGGGTAAACGGTACAGCCTCCACGTGGGTGGGGCGCGGCACAACAGGGGGTGAGGCGCAGCCCGCTAATAGCAGCCCAAAACATAGCCACAACAATCGTGTCATCGGCGTACTCAAGGGATAAATTTCTTTATCACGGTTTGTAATAAGGCATTGTCTGGGTTGGTTTTTAAGCTGTCTTGCCAGATTTTTTGAGCCTCTTCCTTTTCGCCATGCGTCCATAACACTTCGCCCAAATGTGAGGCGATTTCAGGATCAGGATTGCCCGCAAATGCACGTTTCAACCATTTGATGCTCTCCTCTAATTTGCCGCTACGGTAATAGCCCCAGCCCATGCTGTCCATAATGGCTATATCGTCTGGCGCGAGTTTATTCGCTTTTTCTACCAGAGCCATTGCTTCAGGGATGCGCAGATTGCGATCCAGCAAGCTATATCCCAGCGCGTTGTAAGCATGTGCGCGTTTGGGTTGTAGCAGGATTAACTTGCGCAAATGTTTTTCAGATTCTTCGTATTTTCCTAAGGTGTCAGCCAGCATGGCTGTTTCGTATAGCAAATCAGGATCGTTAGGGAGTTTGGCGAGTTGTTGTGACAAAATTTGATGCGCCTCTGCCACCTGCTTTGCCTGACGCAGCAATTGTGCTTCTACGAGCAAAATTTGTACGCGCTGTTGATTGCTATCGGGCTTGATTTGATGTAAATGTTCACGCGCCTCAGTCACCTTATTTTGTTTGCTAAGTAAGTACGCAATGCGCATTTGTGCGTTGAAGGCGTATTCCCCATCCTTGACCTCGCGATAATGCGCAATGGCTTCATCAGGTGTTTTATTGGCTTCACTTAGCTGAGCCAAGTAATAATGTACAGTGGAAGGATCCTTGTTGCCCGCTGTCAACGCTTGTTTCAACTGCGCTTCAGCACCTTTTAGGTCATTCATTTGCAACGAAATCAAGGCAATGGCAAAAGCCAGTTCGGCGTTGTCAGGCACCTCTGCGGCAAGTTGCTGGAATTCAGCGCGGGCAAGTGGATACTGTTTTTGGTCCAACAATAACCGAGCATAAAGGATGCGGACATCGCGCGCCTTAGGGTATTGTTTGAGATATTCACGCAACACATCCAAGCCTGCTTGCGGGGATTGTTTTTGGCGCAATTCCGCTTCCAATATGACAGGGCGACTCCAGTCTGGGCGTAAGGTGCGCGCTTGTTGTGTGCTACTGAGCGCGAGCGTCATGTCTCCCGCTGCACGGGCTAATTGAGCAACCGACCAGTGTGCTTCTGCCAACTGAGGATAAGGCTGCGCCAGTGTTTGCATCAATTTCAGACCAGCTGCTTTGTCAGGATAAGCTAAAGCGAGAGGTTCTATTTGCAAGAAAATTTGATCGGCATGGGCACTGTCTTGAGCCAGCACTTTGCTGAACGCGATGGTTGATTCCTCAATTTTTCCTCCGCGTAGCAAAGTGGAAGACAAGAGTCGTGCAGGGACGACGGACGTGGGTTCTAGTTGTTCCCATAGTCGAAATGCTGCAATCCCTCTTTGTGTATTGCCTGATTCCAATGCGAATTGTGCCGCACGGCGTGCTAAACGTGGGTCGCGTGTTTGACTGGCCGCGTCGGTCATGCCTTCTAATGCCAAGTCACCGTAACCACGTTGTTGCGCCACTTCTGAAATCAAAATTTCATACAACAAATCCTCGCTCAAATTCACATTCGGTAGCGGTGGTTCAGGCGGGGGAGGGGGCTCTACTGCAACAGGTGGGGTCGTTTCTTGCACGGGTACTGCCTCGATGACAGGTTTGGGCGGCGTGTGCGCGCAGGCTGAAAGCAGCAAACTGGAAATAATCAGGTAATTCAGTTTAGTCATGGCAGCATGATATTTTGATGCGGGCGCACATATTAGCAAAAAGCACGGGATTGGGGGATTTGTACTGTGAGGAATGCCTTGATACACACCGAATTTCGCTCAATTGCTGGATGGAGGATGCCAATCTGTCATCGCTTCGCACGCGATTCGCTTACAACGGGTAAAATTCGCCTTTATTTAAAATTGTCTAAAATAATGTCTATACAATGGTTTCCAGGGCACATGACCTTGGCACGTAATGAAGCCGAAAAAACCATGGAATTTATTGACGTGGTGATCGAAGTGCTGGATGCGCGTATGCCAGAGGCAAGTTGCAATCCCATGATTCAGGAGCTACGCCTATTTCGCCAGCGTCCGTGTTTGAAAATTCTCAATAAGGCGGATTTGGCCGATCCTGCTGTCACACAGGCGTGGTTAAATTTTTATAATCAGCAAGCAGGTGTCAAAGCCGTGGCGTTAAGTTGTAAAAATAGCAGCGATGCCGCCAAAGTGCCTAAGTTGTGCCAATCGTTAGCACCCCATCGCGATAGCAACCATAAGCCTTTGCGCATGATGGTGATGGGTATTCCTAACGTGGGTAAATCTACCTTGATGAATACCTTGTTGAAACGCCGCGTGGCGAAAGTGGGGGACGAGCCCGCCGTCACAAAATCACAACAACGGTTGGCGATCAATACTCAAATGACCTTAACTGACTCGCCAGGGATGTTGTGGCCGAAAATTGAGCATCCTGAAGATGGCTTAATGTTAGCGACCATCCATGCGATTGGTCGCAATGCCGTGATTGATGAAGAAGTCGCCGAGTTTTTAGCAGAAGTGATGTTGGCGCGTTATCCCAGCCAACTGACCGCCCGTTATGGTTTTGGGTTGGATGAACTTGATGGCATGGGGGTGGTCGAAGCAATTGCTAAAAAAAGGGGCTGTTTGCAGAGAGGGCGGGGGGGCTTATTGGATTTGGAAAAAGCTGCCATGATTTTGTTAACCGATTATCGCAGCGGTGCGTTAGGACGCATTAGCCTAGAAACACCTGAAACCCGCAAGGCGCGGGGTGATATGGTGTAACACGGTGCAGACGGTTGGGTTTGCCCGACATCAGTTTGGTACTTCACACGGATAGCAAAATGACGGAAATTGATCAAAAAGCCGACATGGCGGGCACACAGAAAAATCTTGCGCACGTTAATCGCTTACTCCAGAAGCATAAGCTGGTGGAGAACTTCGTCCGTCGTCAGGATATGCCTCGCCATGATTTAGTTGAAATCATGGTGCATAAACAAAATCTTGCCGAACTACAAACCTTGTTGGATAGACTGGATGCTTTGCCGATCGCCCTCATTTTGGAAGTGCTCTCGCCAGAAGACCGAGAAATTATTTGGGGCTTGGTGCGAGATGATCGGAAAGAAGAGATTTTGCTTGCGATTTCAGACACCATCCGCGTTGAACTGGTGACGGACGTAAAGCCGCGTAGTCGCAATATGATGATACGAGTCTTCGACTTGTACGAAGGGCGGTTGCGCCAGATTCCGATTGAAACACGAGAAGACCTCGCGCAATCCAAGCCGATCTGGATTGATTTGGTTGCCCCCGAAGAGGAACAATTGGTGTGGGCGCGCGAGATTTTTGGGGTGGAATTACATAATCCCAAAGAATTGACCGACTTGGAAACCAGTGCCCGTTTTTACGTAGAGGAAAGCGGAGAAGTGCATCTGCACTCTGATTTCCTGCTGGATCGCGAAGAGGAATCTCGCAACGTGCCCGTCGCGTTTATTTTGCATAACGGGATGTTGTTTTCCGTGCGCAGTGAAGAACTGCCTGTGTTTAGGTTGCAACGCTTGCGTGCACGTGCTCAAGCGGGTTATGTATCGGATGCAAAAGATGTGCTGTTGGATTTATATGCGGCCGATGTGGAATACTCTGCGAATGCTTTAGAAGATGTGTATGCGAAACTGGCGGCCGTGGGGCGACAAGTGCTGCGCTCTCATATCACCGACGAAGAAGCGACGTATATCCTCGCGGCGATTGCCGAAGAAGAAGATCTGAATGGACGTATTCGACGCAACGTATTGGATACGCGACGTGCCTTGTCTTTTTTGATGCGTGCTAAGTTTTTATCCGAGGCCCAGCATGAAGATGTGCGTGAAATTCTGCGTGACATTGAATCTCTGGACGGACATACGGCATTTTTATTTAATAAAATTAACTTCTTGATGGATGCGACCGACAGCTCCATCAATATCAATCAAAATAAAGACATCAAACGCTTGACCGTGCTGAGTGTGGTCTTTATGCCGCTTAACGTGTTGGCAGGCATCGGCGGTATGTCAGAATTTTCCATGATGACGCAAGGTATGCCGTGGCAGCTCGCCTATTTTCTGTTTGTATTAGGACTGATCTTCGTTGGCTGGATTACGTATGTCGGACTGAAATTCTTTGAAAACCGTAAAGTTAAACTGAGTACAGAGGCGAAACGTGGGTTAGAGGCGGGCTTGTAGCCAAGCTTATTCGGCTCTCAATCCAAAATATATTCTGTAGAGGTTGGAGTCGGTTTGTCCGAATAACAAACAAAAATCGCTACGAAACGTCACTTAACTCCCAAGTGATGTTATGACTTTGCTACTCGCAGAAGAGCACCCAACAAAAACGCGAACCTTAGGCTCGCGTTTTTGTTGGGGTTGAACACCGTTAGGTGCTCAAGGCAAAATTACTGACAAGATTTAGGCAATAGTGTCAAAGGTAAGCCAGAACCTGAGGAGCCATTGTCTGCTGTTGGCATCGCCACTGAGGTGGTGGAGTGTGCCACATCGGCAGTATCAGGGCCATTCGCGCAAGTCCAAGCACCTGTTAAGTTGTTATAGTCCATATGTACCATACGCCCTGTGATTTTGCTGCTCACGCCTGTTGTTTTGAACTGGGCTGTGATCGTTGTTTTTGCCCCATTGCTAGTGACACCCGAAACATACTTGCCTGTTGTGACCGCACTGATTGCAGAAACAGCCCAAGAGCCATCGGTGGTGAACGCTTCGGTCATGGGTGTTTTCAGTCCATCCATTAACGTGAATGCTTCAGCAGCCTGTGCACGAGCGGTGTAATCACCATAAGCAGGAATCGCGACAGCTGCCAAAATACCGATAATCGCAACAACGATCATCAATTCGATTAAGGTAAAACCTTTTTGCATAGTTTTCATTTTAAGCTCCTAGAGTAATAAAGTACCCGCCCACACTGGGTCTGGTGATGTGGGGCAACAGCAAATACCGTGCCGTATCTTATGATTTGACCATTTTGATGCTGGAATAGGGGATTTTTGCTTTGCTTGCGTCATGCTGACAAAATTTAGACGATGTTCTTCGAAGGTAAGAAACCATAAAGTGACTTTATTTGACACAATAGCGACGAAAATATGCTGAGACTGAATGATGGCTGCATCACGGTGATCGTCCGTCATTTGCCGTATTTAATGTGTGGTCAGGACTAATGCGCACAATATCACCATATTTTGGAGAGTGTTTCAGATCGCTTAATTTCACGCAACGAGCGAGGTTAATCCTGACGGCTATTCACCTCGGGATCACGCTGGCTTTATCTGCCCCACTTTTTTCAAAGGGATAGGCGTGGGGCGTTGGGTGACCAGCGCAATCATGACATATCCAGCGCGCTGCGTATTCTCAATCAATTGGTAATGACAAAACGCAAACGCAGTATTTTGGATGCATTCAAATTTTTGCTTGGCTAATACGTCTTGAGGGATGAACTTTTCGATATCGGCTGTTGAAGATATATTGAGTATGCAATCATTTTCGCAAGCCACACTTTCCCATTCTCCCGAAATTTTTCGCTGCTCAATGTCCCATTTGCCTGACTGCTCGGAAACATAAAACACGAAATTGGTTACTTCCCCTGTTTTGTGAACGATGGCATAAACACCCACATTGGATGAGTCAAAGCCAAAACAAACAGGCGAAAAAAGTAGTGTGAGTAAAATCAGCAGTTGCTTCATGTCACTTCCCAAGTGCAAACAGGTAGTTGCGGGTCGGGTATGATGTAGCGAATGTACCTAACCCGCAGCACTTCTACCGACTAATCGGTTTATACCGAATTCGTTTGGGTTGCGCGCCTGCTTCGCCTAGGCGTTTTTTCTTGTCGGCTTCGTATTCTTGATAATTGCCGTCGAAGAAGGTCCATTGGGATTCGCCTTCTGCTGCCAAAATATGCGTGGCGATGCGGTCTAAGAACCAGCGGTCATGGGAGATGACCATGACGCAGCCTGCGAATTCGAGCAATGCGTCTTCTAATGCGCGCAAGGTTTCCACGTCCAAATCATTGGAAGGTTCATCCAATAACAGCACGTTGCCGCCAGCGATGAGGGTTTTGGCGAGGTGCAAGCGTCCGCGTTCGCCGCCTGATAAATTGCCGACGAGTTTTTGTTGGTCGCCGCCTTTGAAGTTAAAGCGTCCGATGTAGGCGCGGGCGGGGGTTTCGTATTTGCCGACGGTCAAAATGTCGTTGCCGCCTGAAATTTCGTCGAACACGGTTTTGTCGCCTGTCAATGCGTCGCGGGATTGATCCACATACGCCAATTTGACGGTTTTTCCGATATTGACTTCACCCGAATCTGGCTGTTCTTTGCCCGTAATCATTTTGAACAAGGTCGATTTACCCGCGCCGTTCGGGCCGATGATCCCGACAATCGCGCCTGCGGGGATGGTGAAATTCAGTTTGTCGATCAGCAAACGGTCGCCAAAACTTTTACTCACGTCTTTGAATTCAATCACGTTATCGCCTAAACGATCCGCCACGGGAATAAAAATTTCCTGTGTTTCGTTACGTTTTTGGTATTCGTAATTGGACAATTCTTCAAAACGCGCCAGACGCGCTTTGGATTTGGCTTGACGCGCTTTGGGATTTTGGCGCACCCATTCCAATTCCTGTTTCATCGCTTTCATGCGTGCGCCTTCTTGCTTGGCTTCGGTTTCCAAGCGCGCTTCTTTTTGCTCTAACCAACTGGAATAATTGCCTTTCCAAGGAATACCTTGCCCGCGATCCAGTTCCAAAATCCATTCGGCGGCGTTGTCGAGGAAGTAGCGATCATGGGTGACGGCGACCACGGTACCAGGGAAACGCACCAAAAATTGTTCTAGCCAATCCACGGATTCCGCATCCAGATGGTTGGTCGGTTCGTCCAGCAACAGCATATCGGGCTTGGACAACAACAAACGGCACAACGCCACGCGACGTTTTTCACCGCCCGACAAATTTTTCACCACCGCATCCCACGCGGGCAAGCGCAACGCATCCGCCGCGATTTCAATTTGATGCTCAGGATCAGAACCAGCCGCCGCGATAATTGCCTCCAACCGCGCTTGCTCCGCCGCCAACGCGTCAAAATCCGCATCTTCCAGCGCGTAAGCGTCATACACCGCATCAAGTTGTTTTTGGGCAGAAAAAATCTCGCCCAAGCCATCTTCTACCGCTTCGCGCACGGTATGTTCAGGATTTAACTGCGGCTCTTGCGGCAAATAACCGATATTCAAATTCGGCATCGGAATCGCTTCGCCTTCGATGTCCTTGTCGATGCCCGCCATGATGCGCAGCACGGTGGATTTGCCCGAACCATTCAAGCCCAACACGCCAATTTTCGCGCCAGGGAAGAAAGACAAAGAGATATTTTTAAGAATTTGGCGTTTAGGAGGAACGATTTTCCCCACGCGATTCATGCTGAAAACGTATTGAGCCATGGTGATGTCAAGTCAGAAAAGAAAAGGGGCGTAGCTTACCGCAAAGCGGAGCGAAAGTAAGGAGGTGCACGACAAATTTGTCAGGGTTGTTCGTGTGGATAACCGATTCATGCTTTATGATGCTGTTTTTATCATTGCAAACTATCCAATATGACGACTCATGATTTCCTGATTATGCTGATTCCCGCGCTGGTGGCTTTAGGTGGCGGTGTGATGGCGGCTGTTTGGACACCCAGCCATCAAACGCGCAGCCTGATCCAGCACTTCGCGGCAGGGGTGGTATTGGCGGCGTTGGCTGTGGAGTTGTTGCCCGAAATCGAGCGGGAACACGCGCCAGGGCTGGTGTTGATAGGCGCGTTCGCGCTGGGTAGTTTGTTTATGTATGGCTTAAAGCTCTGGACGATGCATTTAGAACATCAGGCCTCACTGACAGATACCGCCACAGGACTAGGCATGGGGCTGTTGTTGGCTACGTTTATTGATGTTGCGACAGATGGCTTCATTATTGGCGCGGGTTTCGCAGCGGGTGGCTCAACGGGGATGATACTGGCGTTAGGGTTGTCGGTAGAATTGCTATTTTTGGGGTTGGCACTGACTTCTGCCGCCACAGCAGGTTGGCGCATTATCGCCATTTCGGGCGCACTCGGGGCGACGGTGCTGGTCTCCGCTTTGCTGGGTAATTTGCTGTTGTCTGGTGCGTCACACGCTGTCATTGGCGGCGCGCTGGCGTTCAGTGCAGCGGCTTTACTGTATTTGGTGACGGAAGAACTGTTGATGGAAGCACATGAAGTCGAAGAAAAACCGATTTCCACCTTGGTGCTATTTGGGGGCTTTTTGGCGTTTTGGAGTATTCAGCTTCTCGGACAATAGCGCTACATGGGGTGATGGCTTATCTCTGCGAAAGAAGACCAAGCCACAGGTCGTGCCTATCTCTTTAGCCAAAAGAAAGCGGTTTTAGATAAAAAATGTTTCTTTTTTCATAACCATCGTCGTTCCTGTTCAAAGTCTAGGCGGAAATGCTTCAACGATTTTGTCTGGGACTTCGCGGCGGGTGGCTATACCGATTGCGCCTGCTTCAGCGATGGAAGTGACCATCACGGCAATCAGCGTGGGGATGATGGCGATGCGGGTCATGGCGGTCCACATAATGTGTTGCATACTGGCTGAGTGCGCGGCTTGGCTAATCAGCCATGCGAGCAGAATCAAGGTGGCGGAAATGGCGTAGCCTATCATCAGCCATTGGGCGTGTTGAAACGCTAATCGCCAATGCGCATCCACAAACCAAGTCGTATTCTTACGACTGCGCTGGTAAATGTAGCCCAATAACACAGCTGAACAACTGAGTGGAATCAATATGCCCACCATGCCCACTTTCATCGCGATCACGGCGGGGGTCATCAGCAAATGAATCAACAACGCGCCTGAGACGAATAAATTATGGGGCACTTGCGCTTGTTTAATCTGTGCCGCGCTGACTTCGTATTGCATGATGATAAAGCCCAAGAAATGAGATTCGCTATATTAGCAGAGTCTAATGCTTTTGGGCTTGCAGGTATTCTGACTACTGTTGTGTCGTATCTGATGTGGGTGTTGTGTTGGTCGCAGGCAGGACGGTTTCTTGAGGAAAAATATTATAGTAAGCTGCATAAGCCGAGCCGATGAAAATAGGTGACACAACGATCATCAAGGCGGTATGAAATAAGGGCGGAAGTTGGATTAAAACCGCGTAGCCGAACATCAAAATCAGACTATAAATCGTCATCGGCGGAATGTTCGCCAGAAAAGCACGAATGCTCATTTGCAGCGCGGCGGGCGTAGTGAGGTCGTTGAATACGATCAGCATGGGTGCGAACTGCATGGATAATCCCAGGAAAATCATGGGGATGGAAATGAGAAAAAATATTTTGATGAGGAGTGCCAGTCCATCTTCGCCTAGTAGTTTAAGGAGTTCCTCTGGATCATCCGTAGGTTTCCAGTTTTCGACAATATTGGACAGCGTGTCGCCGCCCAGCCACATGACGATGCCTGAAATGAGGATAAGCGTCAGCAACACGATGCTTCCCAATGAAATCAGTCTAGGGAGGTTCTGTTGAAATCCTGCCCACAAATGATTGATCTTGAGCGGCTGGTCTTCTGCCAATGCGTGGCATCCAATCAGCCAGCCCGCGACTAACACAGGGGATAGCAATACAGAAGCCACCGCCCCCACGCCGCCCAATTGTTCTAGCAGCGCAAAAATCGCAAAATTGATGGCAGATAGGGTCAGCCAAATCGTTGGATTGTGCATAAACAGCGAGTAGCCTTGTTGTATCCACACCAGACCACGTATGGCGGGTAAGCGATTGATTTTCATTGTGCTCCTTAAATTAAACTCCGCCGCTCACACGCATGGGGCGGGTACTAAGTACCTGACTATAAATTATCGTACAGTCGCAATTGCATTGATTGTGGGTACGAATTTATTCGTACATCGCCCGACAGGGCGAAAAATAAAGGTAAGACGGGGAGATTTCACCCAAAAGCGTACGAATTTGTCGTACCCACGGTTGGTTTGATTAGATTAAAAATACACGATTACTTATACGCTACTACTTATCTGCTTTACAGCCAAATGACCTCTGTCGCCGCGATGTGATGACGCAGTACGCGTTCAAAATGGCGTGGGTCGTGGGCATGAATCAACTCGCCGTCGCGGGGTAGATACATATCAAACAGACGCGACAGCCAGAAACGTAAAGCCGCCAAGCGCAGCATATTCGACCAAGCGGCTTGTTCGCTGGCTTGAAAAGGTCGCACCGCGTGATAGGCGCGCAGGAAAGTTTGCGTGCGTTCACAATCCAGCTGCCCCGTTTCATGGTTCATACACCAATCATTGACGGTAATCGCCACGTCATACAGCAACACATCCTCGCAAGCGAAGTAAAAATCAATCAGCCCGCCGACTTGATCGCCATTGAGCAACACATTGTCACGGAATAAGTCCGCGTGGATCACCCCACGCGGCAGGTCGCTTGCGCAAGGTTGCGCGTGCAAGGCAATTTCTTGATTGAGGAGTGCGGTTTGTTCGGCATCCAAAAATGCGCTGACCAAGGGCGCGGTGGCGGCTCTCCACGCTGCGCCACGGGCATTGGGCAGGGCATCAGCACATTGTTGCCCCGCCAAATGCAGCTTCGCCAACATCTCGCCCACGGCATGGCATTGTGCCAAATTGGGCGTGAGCGTGGATTTGCCGCTTAATCGGCTGACCAAGCAGGCAGGCTTGCCTTTGATTTCACCCAAAAATTGCCCATGACGGTTGGCAACAGGGGCGGGACAAGGCACACCATGCTGCGCCAGATGGGACATGAGATTGAGGTAGAACGGCAATTCCTCAGCGGTGAGCTTTTCAAACACGGTCAACACACATTGTTGCTGTTCGGTGGTGACGAAGTAGTTGGTATTCTCAATGCCAGCGGAAATGCCTTGCAAGTTGAGTAATTGCCCTAGGGCA
Organism: Gallionella sp.; assembly: GCA_028688275.1. Taxonomy (GTDB): domain Bacteria; phylum Pseudomonadota; class Gammaproteobacteria; order Burkholderiales; family Gallionellaceae; genus Gallionella. Next base: position 15,889 of record JAQTYN010000011.1, read on the forward strand.
TAATCGCCCAGCCAAACGCTGAGTTCCGCTGGGGAAACGGTGGTAAAGACAGCCATTATTGAAAATTAGAAGCGGTGAATAATCCATTGCGGGGGGCGAAAGCCTGTATCCAGACTTTCCTGACGGGCGAATTTGCCATCGCCTCGGTCATCCACCAAATAATACGGCACGCCGCCTTTGGGGGTCACTTTAATCATATACAGCCGCCCCCCCATGCGATATTCCTCTATGGTTTGCTCGGCTTGTTTGGTGATCGTGACGCCGTTGTCGTCGCTCGTTGCCGCATCTTCCGTATTCACGGTTCTGGGAATAGTCGGCGTAGCGGATACCGATGAAGCCGTCGCAACCGACGATGCAGCGACGGGAGCGGACGCGACCATCATATCAGGGGGCGGCGGCAAGGGTTCAAGGTTGGCAGGTACAGGTTGTCCCGCAAAAGCGGTGAGCGACAAGCTGCTCAGCCATAAAAGGGCGAGTAAGCGCATGGCAATTACCTCGGTAAATGAGAAGGTCAGCATTTTAGCCGATGCGCCGCAAAACTGCGCGTATTGAATGTGGCATTTAAAAAAGCAGGCACGAGATTGCACCCCGAACGGTAGGGGCAAGGTTAAACTAGCCGCCTTGAGGTTTCGTCGCAAAAGGGTTTTATGGGCAATAGAAAACCGTGGTCTGTCCCTTATTGCGCTTTACTTTCATTGCTTACCCACTCACTAGACACTAGACGAAGTACCACACACGGAGGATTTCTGCATGAATACCTGTTGGTTGAAAAAAATCATCAAATTAGGATGGGTGTTAATAATGGTTGTGAGCATGAGTGCGTGTTCCAAAAGCTGGCAAGAAGAGGTGCAACTGCATGATGGCAGCAAGATCATTGTTGATCGCACAATCGATCGAGGGGGGCGACACGAGTTATTCAAAAGCTCGCCACTCAGCGAGCAGCGACTTTCTTGGACAATGCCTAATACAAACCAAACTGTCATCTGGGAAGACCATTACAGTGAAGACATAGGTAGTGGAAATTTCTTGGCGATGCTGGTGGAGGTGCATCAGGGCGTGGCATATGTAGTGGCGAACCCCATGGGGTGTTTGGCTTATAACAAATGGGGCAGACCGAACCCACCTTATGTGGTCTTCAAATATCAGGACAAGGAATGGAAGCGTATTCCGCTGCAAGAACTACCAATGGAAATAAAATTTCCTAATCTCGTTATTTCATCGCCAGATGATGTGGCAAAAAATGCCAAGTATGGACTGCTCTCGGCAGAGATGATTAAGCAGGAGAACGAGGGATTTAGCCAACCAGAATATCGCAGTATCTTGCGAGAGGCATTGCCGAATGTGGAGCGTGGTTGCGGCGAGATGGTTTATGACGGGAAGGGTGGTTGGATTGGAATTGGTTGGTTTAGCGGGAAAAACAGGGGACAGACCACGGTTTTACGGTGAATGAAGAATTGTTTGAGATGAGGAGAATGGGATGAAGAGTATCCACAGCACGCCCTTTGTGCTTATCGCGATCTTTGTGATTTCAATTTTTTGTCCAACACCTGCCTATTCAGGAGAGAAAAATATGCAAGAACCCATTCATGAAAGTCTATGGAGTATTCCATTCCCCTTAGTGCAAGGTGGAGAAAAGATTGATGCGCTCGTGCGCGTCACCAAGCCAGGGTATCACTATTTCAATCTTGTTTTTGTTGAGAAGCAGGAGTGGACGAAGGAAAAGAAAGATGACTTGATGAGAGTATTTCAAGGTTGGGCAAAAGTAGTCGAATTTTCGCATTCGCAACCCTATCCAATTAAAGTGCGATTTCAACTGGATTCCGCTGATAACACAACCCAAGTACATATTGATGAGGTCGTGGCAGAGAGAAAACCAGGGTATCTCACGTTCTACCCGACAAGAGACACCATTTGGCGAGCTAATAATATCTATTTTCCTAAGCTGGAAGCGGGCATCTACCGAGTGAGGGTAGAGAGCCTCAATCCTTGCCCAGAGATCGCTTGGATCGAAACATTGTTCCAATTTCAACGTGACAACCGTAAACCCTAGGAGAAATTTACCATGCCCAAGGTCAAAGGGGGCAGCTTCGCAAAACAGGGGCTGACCACCAAAGAAAATAGGGGAGAAAAACAGGAAAAACTGGAAAAACAGGGAATAACTGGGGGCAGACCACGGTTTTGCCCTGCCTGAGGTCGCTTAGAAAATAGTTCACTCGGCGCAGGTTCGGGAAGGGTGGGAGAGGAATCTCACTAAGAAAACCGTGGTTCGACCCTTGTTTACGTGCCTTACAATCAGCGTAAAAAAACCTACTGATAGCCTAAGCCGCTCAGTAGGTTTAGCGAGTTACGTCATCCATGATAGATGTCGTGTCTGGCGGGGGTTATTTCTTTTTATTGGCAATCATGTCGTGCATCACAGGTGCCAAAATGATTTCCATGGAATGGCTCATTTTTCCACCAGGCACAACCATGGTGTTAGCACGAGACATAAACGAGCCAGGAATCATGTTCAACATATAAGGGAAGTCCACGCCTTTAGGGTCACGGAAACGTACCACCACGAAGCTTTCATCTGGCGTAGGAATATCACGTGCGATGAAAGGATTCGATGTATCTACCGTCGCCACACGTTGGAAGTTGATGTGGGTACGTGAGAATTGTGGGGTCAAGAACTTGATGTAATCAGGCATACGACGCAAAATGGTATCTACGGTTGCTTCAGCAGAATAGCCACGTTCAGCTTGGTCGCGATGGATCTTTTGGATCCATTCTAAGTTGACCACTGGCACGACGCCAATGCCCAAATCCACATAACGTGACGCGTCAATGTCGCCATCACGCACTAAACCATGCAGACCTTCGTAGAACAACAGGTCGGAACCTTCTTCAATGCTTTCCCATGGGGTAAATACGCCAGGCGTCAAATCAGTCAAACCAAAATGTTTGTTGTGCAAAGTTGCTTCTGCTTCGCTATGCACGTAATAGCGACGTTCACACATACCCGTTTCGCCATATTGCTTGAACATTTGTTCAATTTTGTCGAAATGGTTGGCTTCTGGGCCAAAATGACTGAAGGTGTTGTTGCCGTTTTTGGCGGCTTCGCTAGATGCAGCACGGAATGCCATACGATCCAAGCTGTGCAAGCTATCGCCTTCAATGACAGCTGCTTTAATTTTTTCACGACGGAAAATATTTTCAAAAGCGCGTTTTGCTGTGGTTGTACCTGCACCTGACGAGCCTGCAATTGCAATCACTGGATGTTTAGATGACATACTTTGTTCCCCCTAATCATTATAGATAAAAAATTTAGAGCCGAATTCTAGCAGAATAAATGCTTAACGTAATTGCCAGAAATTGTCGCCCTTGTACAAGGTTTAAAATTACGGCTAAAACCTTAATGTTTCTTTGCTGATTTACGGACGAATTATTGGATTACCAAACAATTCTGAGTGAAAAATCGACAGCGGCTAAGTCTTTGGTCAGCGTGCCGATAGAAATGCGATCTACGCCTGTTAGTGCAACTTCGCGCAAGGTTTCCAAATTGATCCCGCCTGAAGCTTCTAATTCCGCATGACCGCCCGTGAGAATGACAGCGGAGCGCAATCCATCCAAGTCAAAATTATCCAGCAAAATAAGCTTGGCACCTGCACTCAACGCTTGTTGCAACTCATCCAAAGTTTCAACTTCAATTTGCACACTGACTTGAGGCGTTGCAAGCTCAAAAGCCTTAGCCAGCACCGCAGCAATCCCGCCTGCTGCCGTAATATGATTTTCTTTAATCAAAATGCCGTCAAATAGTCCGATGCGTTGGTTATGTCCGCCACCCACTTGCACCGCATATTTTTGTGCCATGCGCAGGCTGGGCAAGGTTTTGCGCGTGTCCATAATTTTGACATTGATCCCTGCAACTTCCTCCACATAGCGACGGGTAATGGTTGCGGTACCCGATAAAGTTTGCAGGAAATTCAAGGAACTGCGCTCAGCGGTCAGCAAAGCGCGGGCATTTCCTTTAATTTCACATAACAATTGGTTGGGGGTAATCGTATCCCCCTCTTGAACATGCCATTGAATTTCGCAATGCGGATCCATCGCCTGAAAACAGGTGTCAAACCATGCTTTGCCACACAATACGGCATGTTGACGTGTGATGAGCCGTGCGGTTGCTTGCAAGTCGCGGTCGAGCAGTTGCGCAGTCAAATCCCCTTCGCGCACATCTTCTACCAAAGCGGCGGCAACATTGTGTTGGATAATAGTCGTTAAGTCTTGCTTAAACATATCATGCTCACTTTCTTAAGAACCTGCTCAGTTGATTGCCAAGGACTTACTGCTGCGCACCACCTGCTTTTGCCCGTAAACGGCTTTGCTCTAATTCTGCGGCATTGGGTTCAATCAACCAGCCTTGCAAGTTGTCTGCGACCAAATCCGTCAGCGCGTGTATCCATTCTGGCTTGTCATTAAGACAGGGAATATAGTGGTATTCGCCACCGCCCGCGTGTTGGAAGTCTTCTTTGCCTTCTATGGCAATTTCTTCCAATGTTTCCAAGCAATCCGAGATAAAACCAGGGCAAACCACATCCACACGCGCTGTTTTTTGTTGCCCCAATTCCTTCAAAGTCGCGGTGGTGTAAGGCTTCAGCCATTCTGCCTTACCAAAGCGAGATTGAAAACTAATACGATATTGCGCTGGCTTAAGGTGGAGTGCTTCCGCCAGCAATCGCCCTGTTTTCAAGCATTCGCAATGGTAGGGGTCGCCCTTGTCTAGCGTGTATTGCGGTAAGCCATGAAAGCTCATCACCAACACATCTGGCTGACCATTCTTTTCCCAATCATCCCGTATATTTTTTGCCATGGCATTGATGTAGGGCGGGTAATCGTGGAAATTTTTGATGGTGCGAAGCGCGGGGGTATTGCGCATTTGTTGTAATTCGCTAAAGACCGCATCCAAAGCCGTTGCCGTGGTGCTGGCGGCGTATTGTGGATACAGCGGCACCAGCAAAATGCGCTGACAATTCTGCGCTTTGAGTTTACGTAATTGACCTGCAATCGAAGGATTGCCGTAGCGCATGGCATATTCCACGACATAAGGGGCTTTGGTGCGTAAGCTGAGATAGCCTTGCAATAACACCGCTTGTTTGGCAGTGTAAACACGCAGCGGTGAACCTTCTTTTAACCAAATCGAGGCATATTTTGCAGCGGACTTTTTCGGGCGCACATTCAAAATAATGCCATTCAAAATCAGCCACCACACTGCTTTGGGAATTTCCACGACACGCGGATCACTCAAAAATTCCTTGAGATAGGTGCGCACTGCACTGGGAGTGGGCTCATCAGGTGTCCCTAAGTTAATCAGTAAAATACCTGTTTTAACGGGTGTGCCGTGGTTAAAGCTCGGTTCGGCTTGGTAGCGCATACTCACTTCACCTGTTGGTCAATCACGATATTCAAGCCTTTTGTGCCAGGCTTAACGCCAGCGGTCAAGCCTTCCCAATCTCCCGACGTTGCCATCGGCGTGCCTGATTTGGACACCCGCGCCACGACGACGACTTGGTCGAAACCTGAAATTTTCAGTTGAGGCTGCATCGCCATGCTGTCATCCAGCGTAAAGGTCAGCGGCAAGTCTTTCACTTGTTTACGCAACACCGCCAACGGCATTTTCGGCCCTGTTGCCGCACGTGCCAAAATAAACACCGTGTCGTCGGGCGATACTTTGCTCATCAAGGCAGGACTGAGCGCAACCTTGCCGCTCACCGCCGCTTGAGGATTCGGCACCATGCGTTCCGCATCAGGCAAAGTGGGCAGTTTGGCTAACTTTTCCTTCCCACCAGGTTGTGCCGCCAAGTATTCGCGTGCGGTTTTGATGCCATCCTTAATCATTTGCACGTCAGGATAATCTGCAGGGAGCAAGTTCACCAAAGTCTGCCAATGAGTAATCGCCGCCGCATAGTCGCCGCGTTCCATCGCTGCCGAGCCAGCTAACGCCAGCGCGGTGGTGTTTTTAGGGTCGAGTGCTAAGGCTTTATCCAGGAATTTAGTCGGCTCCCCGATTAAAGTTTGCCCTTTGGCCATCGCATAAGCATCGGCATACTCCGTCCACATTTGCGATTCATTAGGAGCCAATTTGGCAAGGTGTTCGTAAGCACGCACCGCATCTGCATAACGTTTTAATTCCGCGTAGGAACGTCCTAATTGCAGCCAACCTTCAGTTTTTTCAGGTGTATCAGGTGTACTGGACAGCCTTTTCTCTAAAGATTCCAGCGCAGTTTCAGAGCGAATAATGCCCGAAGCATCCGAGCCAATTTGCTCTTTAGGCTGAGGCGACAACGCATCTAACCGCCCTAATTTGTAATACAAGCCAACGCTGGAAACTGGAATCAGCACCGCCAACACCATCGCCAATACTTTTGCGGGATTGCGCGGTGCGGTAATGACCGCTTGCGTAGACTTTACTTCCGACAGTAAACGCGCTTGCAACTCTTGCTGACCTTCTTCAAAAGCCGCTTGCGTGAGCAAATCATTGTTTAAATCGGCGGCCATTTCAGACGACTGATCGCGCAGAATTTCCAAGTTTGCCGCATCACGCAGCACTTCATTATTGGTTACTTTGCCGCGCCACAAAGGCACGACGACAAAAAGCACGCCCAGCAACAGCATCGCCGCACAGATGAGCCAAAAAGTGATCGTTAAAGTCATGTTATTTAGTCGTTTATTATTTCAATAAATCCGCTGCACGCTGCGCGTCTTCGGCAGAGATCGACGGTTCATCTGCAATGCGAGATTTGCGTTTGCGTAATTGGTAAATCAACACCGCACTGCCCAGCAGCAGCAGCACAAATGGGGCTAACCACAGCGGCATGGTTTCTTTGTCCACGGGCGGGTCAAACAAGACTGACTTGCCAAAACGTTCAACCAGTAAATCCATGATTTCTTGATCGGTCGCGCCCGCTTTCATCTTTTCGCGCATGATTTGACGCACATCTTTAGACCAATCCGAATGCGAATTGGAGACAGGTTCACTTTGGCACACCAAGCAGCGCACCTTTTCCGCCAACTGCATCATGCGCTTTTCAATAACGGGATCATCCGCAATATCTTGCGCTTCGCCCGCGTGGGCAAACATGGGCATCAAGCACAACAGTGCCATCAATAAGTATCTCATTTGGCTTGCAACTCCTTCACCAAGGGCAAAATGGTTTGCGTCAGATTTTCGGGGTTGACCGCACCGATCAGCTTGTAGCGAATCACGCCTTGTTTATCAATCACATAGGTTTCTGGTACGCCATACACGCCGTAATCAAAACCCACTTTGCCATCTACATCTGAAATCGTCAGGGTGTAAGGATCACCCGCTCTTTGAAGTGTGGCTTCGCCATCTTCACGCTTGTCTTTGTAATCCAGCCCAATAATATGCACGATATTTTGCTTGGACAATTCCATCAAAATAGGATGTTCATCTTTGCAAGCACCACACCACGAAGCCCATACATTCAACAACCACACTTTGCCTTTCATGTCGGCGGGGGAGAATTTCTGATCGGGTTCGCTGAGTTTTGGCAACACAAAAGCAGGCGCGGCCTTGTTCACCAAAGGCGACGGCACTTCACGCGTGTCTCGACCCAGTCCTTTGTACAAAAAGACCGACAAAATCACAAAAATCACAAACGGTAATATGAAACGTATCATGCTGCTTGCTCCTTTGTTTGCTTATGGATACGGTAGCGACGATCACTGATCGCCAACACGCCACCCAATGCCATGAATAAACACCCTAACCAAATCCAATCAATAAACGGTTTGATATACACCCGCACCGCCCACGCACCGTCTGCTTCAGGAATCGGCTCGCCTAAAGAGACATACAAATCACGAATGAAGCCTGGTTCAATCGCCGCTTCTGTCAACGGCATACCCGACACATTGTATTGACGTTTCTCAGGGAATAATTCCGTGACTGGCTTGCCGTCTTTGCTGACCACAACACGACCTATACCTGCCACATAGTTCGGGCCTTCTTTTTCGGTAACGCCCTTAAATTGGAAGTCATAGCCCCCTGCATGCACCACATCATCCACATTCATGCGCACATCACGTTCGGTTTCATAGCCTTTGACCAAGGTAACGCCGATGATAAACAGTGCCACGCCCAAATGCGCTAATTGCATCCCGTAATAGCTCAGGCTTTGTTTACGGATGCGTTGCGTCAATGTGCCTGCCCCCGTCAAACGCGGCACTAAACTGACTACCAACGAGGCAATAATCCACAAGCCCAATAACAAGCCCAGCGCAATCATGGGTGTCCATTTGCCGCCCACAAAAGGCAACAGCACCGCGATCACCGCCGCCGCGCCGAACGCCCATTGCACGCGTTTAGCCAAATCGGGCAACGCCATTTTTTTCCAGCGTGCAATCGGACCCAAGCCCATCATAAACACCATCGGGATCATCAAAGGCACAAATACCGCTTCAAAATATGGAGGACCTACGGACAATTTGCCATAACCTAGCGCGTCCATAAACAGCGGATACAAGGTACCGATAAACACGGAAGCAGAAGCCACAGACAACAACACGTTGTTAAACAGCAATAAGGATTCACGCGACAGCGCGTCAAACTTGCCGCCCAAGCCAATTTTGGGCGCGCGCCAAGCGAATAGCAATAAGGATGCACCGATGACCAGCACCAAGAAGGTCAAGATAAAAATCCCGCGTTTAGGATCGGCGGCGAACGAATGCACCGAGGTTAATACGCCTGAACGCACTAAGAACGTGCCCAACAAACTCAACGAAAATGCGGCAATCGCCAGCAACACCGTCCAGCTCTTAAACGCGCCACGTTTTTCCGTCACAGCAAGCGAGTGAATCAAGGCTGTACCCAATAACCACGGCATAAACGACGCGTTTTCCACGGGATCCCAGAACCACCAACCGCCCCAGCCCAATTCGTAATACGCCCACCAGCTACCCAGTGCGATACCAATGGTCATAAACACCCATGCCACCGTTGTCCAAGGACGTGACCAGCGCGCCCAAGTCGCGTCCAGTTTGCCGCCCAACAATGCCGCAATCGCAAAAGCAAACGCCACGGAGAAGCCTACATAGCCCATATACAACATGGGCGGATGTATCACCAAACCAGGATCTTGCAACAACGGATTCAAATCACGACCATCCAGTGCAGCGGGCAGCAAGCGATCAAATGGGCTAGAGGTGAACAGCATAAACAGCAGGAAACCCACCGCGATTAAGCCCATGACACCCAACACGCGAGCGACCATTTCTTGGGGTAAATGTTTGCTGAACATCGCTACGGCCGCCGTCCAGCAAGAAAGCAACACCGCCCACAACAACAAAGACCCTTCGTGTCCGCCCCAAATGGCCGAGAAACGATAGATGGCAGGGAGCTGTGAGTTGGAATGTTGTGCGACGTACAGCACGGAGAAGTCGTTGTTGAGGAAGGCATAAGCCAAAGCAGCAAAGGCCATGCTCATCAACAACATTTGCCCATATGCCAACGGACGCGCCACACCCATCAGCACGGCGTTGTTGCGTGCCGCACCGATGATGGGGAGCGTGCCCAAGGTTGCCGCCAAAAATAGCGCGACAATTAAAGAGAAATGTCCAAGTTCTGGAATCATGCGGTCACTTTCATAGTGTGGTTAAGGTGATATTCCCTCTCCCGCTCGCGGGAGAGGGTTGGGGAGAGGGTGTTTTGTGAACACATTCCCTCTCCCCCAGCCCCTCTCCCACAAGTGGGCGAGGGGAGCTCGAACTACGGATTATTTTGCAACAGGCACGCCACTCGCCGCTGCTTTGGCAGCTTCGGCGCGTTTAATCGCATCAGCGGCTTCGGGTGGCATATAGTTTTCATCGTGTTTGGCGAGGACTTCATCGGCGTGCATCATGCCATCGGCTTCCATTTTGCCTTGTGCGACCACGCCTTTACCTTCTTTAAATAGGTCAGGCAGAATGCCTTTGTAAACCACGGTCAAACTTTTTTGCGTATCAGTGATGCGGAATCTGACGGACAAGCCGCCTTGATCACGTACCACACTGCCCGCTTCCACCAGCCCGCCAATGCGGAAACTGCGACCTTGTGGGGCTTCTTTGTTAAATACTTGGGTGGGGGTGAAATACAAGCTGACATTGGATTTTAGCGCGTACAACACCAATCCAACCGCCATGCTCAGTCCGACCAGTCCTGCGATGATGTACATCAATCTTTTTTGTCTTGCGGTCATGCTTACTCTCCTGCTTCTCGTAATTCGCGCACTTGTCGCAAGGTTAGGCTGCGTTTGTGTCGGACTAAGGCGATTTCAATGGCGAACACCAAAAAGGTCACGCCATATGCGCCCCAGACATACACGCCGCGTCCACCCATGTAAAAGAATTCAGCCCAGTTCATGCTTTCACCTCAGCTAAGTCTGCCACCCATTTGGTATGGCGTTCACGTTCCAGAATAATGCTGCGCACGCGAGTCAGTGCCACGGCAATGGCGTACAACCAGCACGCGACCAAGGTAATAAACATGGCTTGTTGCATGGCAACGTGCATGGATGTGCCTGTGAATTTGATGGTTGAACCTTGATGCAGGGTATTCCACCATTTCACCGAGAAATAAATAATCGGCACATTCACCGAACCCACAACCGCCAACAAAGCGGCTGCGCGATCCGCACGGCGAGGATCGTCAATCGAAGCATGTAGGGAAATAAAACCAAAATACAAGAACAACAAGATCAGTTCAGACGTGAGTCGCGCATCCCAAACCCACCATGCGCCCCACATTGGCTTGCCCCACAGCGCGCCTGTCCACAAGGAAATAAAGGCAAACAATGCGCCTGTCGGGGCAATGGCAGAAGCCATCATAGACGACAGTCTGGTGTTAAAAATCAAGCCTAAAGCCGCATAGCCCGCCATGATGAGATACAAAAACATGGACAAAATCGACGCGGGGACGTGGATGAAAATAATGCGATACGCCTCACCTTGCACCGCATCCGTGGGCGCGATAAAGAAGCCGATATACAGCCCAATGACAAACAACACCGCTGCGGGCAGTGCAAACCAAGGAATTAACTTGCCCGCCAAACCATAAAAGGTGCTGGGCGCAGAATACTTAAACCAATTGATTGCCACAGAATTACTCCATTGAAATGCGCAATGCCTGCGCAGAAACCCACGGGGTCAAGACCAGCGAAAACATTAACATCGCCGCCAATAACGCCAAATTCGATACCATTGCTTCATTTAATCCCGCCGAAATCGCATACACCGCGCCCGTGCCGAAAATCAATACAGGTATGCACAACGGCAATACCAGCAAGGATAACAATACCCCGCCGCCACGCAATCCCAAGGTCAACGCTGCGCCGATGCCACCTATCATGCTCAATACAGGCGTGCCTAATAACAGCCCCAACACCAATACGCCTTGGGCGGGGACAGACAAGTCAAATTGTATGCCCAGCACGGGGGCAATCAACACCAACGGCAAGCCAGACACCATCCAATGCGCAATCATTTTGCCCAACACCAAGATGGACAGCGATTGTGGTGCGAGCATCATTTGCTCTAACGTGCCATCCACATAATCAGCGGAAAACAAGCGTCCCAACGACAACATCGAAGCCAACAATGCCGCCACCCACAACACACCTGGTGCCATCTTGCGCAGCAACTCCATTTCCGACCCTACGCCCAGCGGGAACAAACTTACCACCATGACGAAGAAAATCAAGGTAGTAAACACATCGGCACGCCGACGCATCGCCAGCAATAAATCGCGGCGCACCACCAACACTAATAATTGCCACACCGATAAAGTATTCACGACAACGATAACCTACGCATTTCCATGCCTGCAATTTCCAACGGTTGATGCGTGGTAAAAATGACCATGCCTTGACGGGCGAGATGTTCCGCAATCAAGGTCTGCACTAACTCGACCGCTCCGACATCCAATGCCGCCAATGGTTCATCCAACACCCATAGCTTGGCGTTACCCAATAACAAACGCACTAATGCCACACGTCGTCGTTGACCTTGCGATAACACCTTGGTGGGCAATCGCTCACGCCCCTTTAATCCCATACGGCGCAACGCCGCGACGGCTTGTTTGTCATCCAACGCGATGCCCGCCAAGCCTGCCGAAATCCGCAAATTTTCCACGCCACTCAGCTCATCTTTAATCGCATTGTGGTGACCGAGATACAACAAATTGGCGAAATAATCTTCTGCTAACTCGCGCATATCCGTGCCATCCCACAAAATTTTGCCTGATTCAGGCGACAAAAAGCCGCACAAGGTACGCAGCAGACTGGTTTTACCACTGCCGTTTTCTCCCTGCACTTGCATGATTTGACCCGATTCCAATACAAAACTCAGGTCAGAGAACAAACGATGATCGCCTCGGCTACACGCCAGATGACTGACTTCCAGCATGTCAAAATGTATCTGAAATAATAGAGCCGCGGATTATATACGATAGCTAGGCTTCTATGAGACCGAATCGAAAAGGGGTTTGAGGGAGGCGATGAACACGGACAACAGTATGACATTCGGCGTGTAAGGATTGCGTCATGTCGAACTATTGATTCGGCCAAGTGAAGTTTGAAGCATATTTGAAAACTTTCGCTATATTTCACATAGGGTTGTCTGCGAAAAAGTTCAAACATAATCTAGCCGTATCTATAAATGGGCACTTTAATATTCGGCGGATTTAAATATCGCTGATGCACGTGTGGTTACCCTGTTGATTAAAAACCTTACTCGCGGTATGCTCCGATAGCTAAATCATGTCACATTTACGTCGCGTCAGACTTAGAATGCGCGTTTCCAAATAACAAATTTTAAACGGGGATGAGTACGATGGATGTTTATAAAAGCAAATACCTGCACGTTGCATTTTTCGCAGAACAGTCTTTAATGGAATCAACTTGGCAGAGTGAAACCAAGATGATTTATACAGAGGAATGCCAACAGGAACTTTTGAATTACCTTGATGCTGTATGCAAACACCGACCTAGGCGGGTCATATGGGATGTACGCACGATGTTCTTTACATACACCCCTAAAATGCAAGCTTGGATAGACCAACGATTATTCACCCCTTCGTTTGATGCAGGTCTGCGTTGGGTCGCTTTTGTCGTCGGCGATGACCTCTTTGTCGAGTTATCGACCAAACAGGCGATGGATGAAAAAGAAGGTCTAAAATTTACAACAAAATACTTCGATAGCAAAGAAACGGCAAAAAGCTGGATTTTAAGTGCCACTTAAAAAGTTGGTAGGGTGGATAAGCTGCGCGCATCCATCCTACACGCTTAAAAGGTATTGAATTCAAATGCTTATCGAATTCACACCTTGCAGCTCCTTCAGTATCATGCAGGTGTCGTTTATTTTTCAATCAACAAGTCTTAAAACAGGGGGTTAGTACGGTGGAAATTTATAAAAGCAAATATCTTCACATGGCATTTTTTGCAGGACAGCAATTGCTAGAAGCGACTTGGCAGAGTGAAAGTAAGATGATGAGTACTGATGAATGTAAACAGGAATTTTTGAACTACCTTGATGCTGCCCGCCAACAACGACCGATACGGATGCTCGTGGACACGAGTGATATGTACTTCACATTTGGTCTTGAAATGCAAAACTGGATCGACCAAACCATTTTTACGCAATTCATAAACATGGGTATAAATAAAGTTGCTTTTGTCATTAGCAAGGATTTCTTTGCGCAGTTATCGACTAAACAGATCATGAGCGAAAAGGAAGGTCTAAAACATACGAAGGAATACTTCGCTACCAAAGAAGCAGCGAGGCAATGGGTTTTAAACGCATAGATTGAGACACAAAGTCCATCCTTTCAAACCCATTGATTTAAAACCTACGCTCACCTTAATTATTAAGGGGCGAAATACATCACATTTAGGACACGTCAAATTGAATGCGCGTGTCATTATATTTTTCAAACAACACGTCTTAAAACAGGGGTTAGTACAGTGGAAATTTATAATAGCAAATACCTTCACATGGCATATTTTGCAGAACATCAGTTGATAGAAGGCACTTGGCTGAGTGAAACCAAGATGATGGATACCAAGGATTGCAAAAAGGAGTATTTGGACTATCTTGATGCTGTCAGCAAACACCGACATACGCGACTCGTCGTCGATATGAGGACGATGTTCTTTACCTACAACCCTGAACTACAAGCTTGGATAGACCAAACGATTTTCCCTTCTTTGTTAAGCATAGGTTTGCGTCGGATCGCTTTTATCGTCAGCAAAGACTTCTTCGCAACCTTATCGACTAAACAAATGATGGGTGAACTGAATGGCGTAAAATTTGCGAATGGCTATTTCGATAGCAAAGAAACTGCAAAGGAATGGGCTTTAAGTGCTGTTTAAAAACGGCTAATTGTCGTGTAGCGCGTAGATTGAGTAGCCATAAATTTACGCGCTTATCGTACCCACACCTTGCGGCTCCTTCAGCATCATGCAGGCATCGTTTATGTTCCAAACAACAAGTCTTAAACAGGGGTTAGTACGGTGGAAGTTTATAAAAGCAAATATCTTCACATCGCATTTCTTGCAGGACAGCAATTGCTAGAAGCGACTTGGCTGAGTGAAACGAAGATGATGGATACCGAGGAATGCAAACAAGAATTTTTGAGCTACCTTGATGTTGTCCGTCAACAACGACCGAAGGGTATCGTGGTCGATACGCAAAATATGTTCTTTCCGCTCAGTGCTAAGCTACAAGACTGGATTAACCAGACCATTCTTCCGCCCTTACTCAATATTGGTGTAAAGAAGACTGCTTTTGTGACCAGCAATGACTTCTTTGCTCAGTTATCGACTAAGCAGGTGATGATGGAAATGGAAGGTTTAAAGCGAATGGAATACTTCAATAATAAAGATGTGGCAAGAAAATGGGTTTTAAGTGCAGCTTAGAAATTGCGAATGGTCGTGTAGTGCGTAGATTTGGCAGCATCACTATCATATCCGCACCTTGCCGCTCGCCCATCTCATCAAAATAACCACGCTACGTCTCCCCCTTCATCGCGCTTTCCACCACTTTTCTGGTCAACTTAGACGCAAATAGCTCAATAAAATCGTAGGTATAGCCGCGTAGGTATTCGTTTTTGCGGAAGGCGATGCGGGTGGTGCTGGGTTGAAATAGGTGATCGGCGGGGAGCATACGTAGGTGCTGGTCTCGCTCTGGCACAAAGGCGATATTCGCCAAAATACCGATCCCCAGTCCCAAATCCACATAGGTTTTAATCACGTCGGCATCCATGGCGGTTAAGGCGATGTTGGGTGTGATGCCCGCTTCGTCAAAGGCGGCGTTAATTTTGCCGCGTCCGCTAAAGGCGAAGTCGTAGGTGATAATGGGGTATTGTGCGATTTTCGCTAAGGTCAGTGGCGCGTCGCTCAGCAAAGGATGGTCGGGTGGGGTGATGACGCAGTGATGCCATTGGTAGCAGGGCAGGGTGATCAAATCGGGATAGTGCATCAGACTTTCCGTGGCGATGGCAACGTCTGCTTCGCCTTTGAGCACTTGCTCGGCAATTTGGGTGGGGCTGCCTTGATGTAGCCCCAGTTGCACCTTGGGATAGCGTGATCTAAATTGCTTCACCACGGGCGGTAGTGCATAACGTGCTTGGGTGTGCGTGGCAGCTAGGATGAGGTGACCCGTGTCTTGCGCTTGGAATTCCTCGGCAACCTGCTTCAAATTTTCCGCATCGTGCAGCATCCGTTGCGCAATTGCCAAAATCCCTTTGCCAGGCTCGGTGATCGCCACGATCCGTTTGCCATTGCGCACAAAAATCTGCACCCCCAGTTCATCTTCCAATAGCTTGATCTGCTTGCTAATCCCAGGCTGAGACGTATAAAGCGCGTCAGCCGCATTCGAGACATTTAAGCCTTGGCGCACGATTTCATTTAAGTAGCGGAGTTGTTGGAGGTTCATGGGTTAAGTTCCGTGAAAAGTGAAAGGTGAAAAGTGAAACGTAAAAGCGTCGCGCTGTTCACATGTCATTTGTGAAACGAGTAAAGGTGAAACGTGAAACAAACGGTCGCATACCCAAACATTTTACATTTCACAGCCTTTTCAATATTCCAAAAAGGAATATAACTATAACATAAAAGTATTTGTGAATATAACTGGTCGCCCTTACAATGCGCCATCAAAATGGATGGAGTAGGTGAACATGGATGGTTTAGGTTTATATACCCTATCAGGCTTTTTAGTGGGATTGATTGTGGGTGTGACAGGGGTGGGTGGTGGTTCGCTGATGACTCCTTTGTTGGTGTTGTTTTTTGGTATTTCACCTGCTACCGCCGTGGGAACGGATTTGTTGTATGCATCCTTGACCAAATCACTGGGCGGCTGGGTACACGGTAAGCGCGGTACGGTGGATTGGAAAGTCGTGGTTTTACTGAGTTTGGGCAGCTTGCCTGCCGCCGTCACCACGATTTTGTTGTTGAAATACTTAGCACTAGATGAGAAAACCTTACGCAGTGTGATTACGAGTGTATTAAGCGTTGCGTTGCTTGCCACGGCCATCGTACTGTTGTTTAAAGAGAAAATACAAAAATTAGGGCGTAGCCACGATGGTACGATTTATGAGCTGCACCATCGCTACTTGCCTGCGGCGACGATTGCGACAGGGGTGGTGGTAGGATCCTTGGTGACTATTTCTTCCATAGGTGCAGGGGTGTTGGGAACGGTGGCTTTATTGTTTCTTTATCCGCGTATGCCAGCGGTCAAAGTGGTGGGAACGGACATCGTGCACGCCGTGCCGCTGACCGCGCTGGCTGGGATGGGACATCTGGCTTTAGGGACGGTAGATTTGACGTTATTGGCTAGCTTACTGCTTGGCTCCTTGCCAGGGATTTACATTGGTAGTCATTTGAGCGCGAAAGTACCTGAAAAAATATTACGTCCGATGCTTGCCGTTATGCTGCTGATTATCGGGTTGAAAATGGTTTTTTATAAGTAGCTTCTAGTCGTTAGTTAGTGCGTGGATAAAGCTGTCATTGTTAAATTTATTCAAATAGATGCACAGAAAAATGCACTCCAACCAACTAACGACTAACGACTAACGACTAGCAACTAAATTTTACAAAGGAGTACCCTCATGAGCGCACTGATTGATTTAGCCGAAATTGACCGCTTTGAACAAGCCATCGCCACCTTTGATGCGGGCGAAATTGATGTGGATCGTTTTACCGCGATTCGCTTGCAATATGGGGCATATGGTCAACGTCAAGTCGGCGTGAATATGTTGCGCATCAAAATTCCAGGTGGGCGGCTGAATGCAGATCAATTGGATGCCGTGGCGGACATCACGGCGACCTATTCGCAACGTGGCATTGCCCATATCACCACCCGTCAGGCGATCCAAGTGCATTTTATTCCGCTGGCGAAAATGCCCAGTGCGATGCGCCACATTGCCAAAGTGAATCTGACCAGTCGCGAAGCCTGCGGTAATGCGGTGCGCAATATGACGGGCTGTGCATTATCGGGCGTATGCCCTAAAGAACACGTGAATATCGCGAAGCACATTGACGGCGCGACGCTGCACTTTTTGCGTAATCCACTCAATCAACAATTGCCCCGTAAGTTCAAAATGAGCTTTTCAGGCTGCGAATCCGATTGCGCACAAGCCTTGTTGCACGATGCGGGCGTGGTGGCGGTGCAGAAAGACGGGCAACATGGCTTTATGGTCAAGGCGGGCGGCGGCTTGGGACACAAGCCACGTGAAGCAATCGTGGTGGAAGAATTTATCCCCGAAAGCCAATTGCTGTTCTCGCTGGAAGCCTTGGTGACCTTGCATAACAAGTATTCGGATCGCACCAAACGCGCCAAATCGCGCATTAAATTTTTGGTGGAAAAGTTTGGCGCAGCAGGTTTCGTTGAAAAATATCGCGCGGAGTTTGAACGCACGCGTCAAGCCTTGGCGGATCAACCCTATCCGCAAGGTGAATGGCGCGAACCAACGGGTCAAGTTTCCCCAGGTTCGGGCGCGCCACGGGCGTTGTTTGCCCAACATCAAGCTGGGCTGAGCGTGTTGCCTGTTGCCTTGCCGATTGGTGATTTGACCCCTGTACAACTGCATGGCATTGCCGCGCTGTTGCGTGCGCATGGCTTAGATGAAGTGCATACCACACAGGATCAAAACCTGATTATTTTGAATGTGTCGGATGCAGCGTTGTCCCCATTGCGTGCAGGATTGGCGGCGTTAGGACTGAAAGAACCCCGCGTGGGCGACAATGTGGTGGCTTGCCCTGGAACGTCTACTTGCCGTTTGGGTATTACTGCCAGCACCGAAATCGCGCCGAATTTGTCGGGCGGCAAAGGCGACTTGCGTATTCGCGTATCGGGCTGCCATAACGGTTGCGCACAACCTGAAACAGGTGACATCGGTATTTACGGCGAAGGTAAACGCTTACACGGCAAGTTGGTGCCACATTATCAAATGTACTTTGCAGGCAATGGCATGGGCAGTGGTGCCTTGGCTTTGAAAGGGCCTACCTTGCCCGTCGCACGGATTAAGCAAGCAATCGAACGTGTGCAGCAAGCGCATTTGGACAGCGGCGAAACCAGCTTTTTCACTTGGGCGCGGGCGAAAGAGCCTGATTATTTCAAGCAACTGCTGGTGGATTTAGCTGAAGTCAAAGCGGAAACGCTCGCCGAAGTGATGCGCGATTATGGCGATACCGCTGATTTCCGTGTATTGCAATTGGGTGGTGGCGAATGCGCAGGCGCATCACAAGTGTTAATCGGGGCGAACTTCTTTGAAGCCGCGCACGAACGCGAATACCGCAATGCCTTGGTTTTCCAACGAAAATATGCAGAAGCCGCCGTGTGTAACGAAGCGATTTTGCGTTTATTAGGTTCGGGTCTCGCGCAATTGTTAGGCGGCATCCGTCAAGAGGCATTAGCAGATCTGGGCGTGCAATTGAGTACCTTAGTGCCGAGTGAACTAGCGGGTGAGTTTGCATCAGCTGCGCAGGGTTTAGCCAATACGGCTGACATCAGCGTAGCAGATTTGGACACGTTATCAGCGGCGGTGGATCGTTGGACGGTGAATGCCGCAACGTTTGCCACGGCGCACGATGCGCAATTAGATTTATCGGAGGCATTACCTGTATGAGCTTAGATGATAAAATTGCCGCTACGCTACTGATATTGCAGCAAGCGACACAAGATTTTAGGAATGTGTGTTTTGCCAATAGCTTGGGTGCGGAAGATATGGTGTTGACGGATCTGATTGCGCAACACCAGCTGGACATTTCGTTGTTTAGCTTGGATACGGGACGTTTGCCTGCTGAAACCTATGACTTGATTCAGACTTTGCGCAGCCGATATTCACTGACTTTACAAGTTTATTTTCCCGATCATGTTTTGGTGGAAGACTACGTTGCGCAAAATGGCGTGAACGGATTTTATGATAGTGTTGAACAGCGCAAAGGCTGTTGTGCGGTGCGTAAAGTCGAACCCTTGAAACGCGCTTTGGCGGGCAAAGGGGCATGGATCACAGGGATGCGCCGCGATCAAGCGGTCACACGCGGCAGTTTGGCGGTGTCCGCTTGGGATGTGGAACACGATTTGCAGAAATTCAATCCGCTGCTTGATTGGACAAATGCCGACGTGTGGCAATATCTCAAGCAAAATGATGTGCCTTACAATAAGTTGCATGACCAGTTTTACCCCAGCATCGGTTGCGCACCCTGTACCCGCGCTATTTCCGTAGGCGAAGATATCCGTGCGGGACGCTGGTGGTGGGAAAACCCAGAAAATAGAGAATGTGGCTTGCACGTAGCAAGCCGCATTCTGGTGCAGGCATAGTCTGCATGTTTTATGGGTTTCGGCGAAGACTAACGCCGACTGCGTAGCAGGCGGCGTTAGTCGAAGTCAAAATTCTGAGCGCAAGGAATGAGGCTTGCATGTAAAGCGTGAGCCGTGAAATATGAAAACTCCCCTCGCCCGCGAGCGGGAGAGGGGCTGGGGGAGAGGGAATGCTCCCTTACCAACGATTTGACAAGATTTAGAAAGAATAACCATGAGTAATCGTAATTTTACCCATTTGGATGCGCTGGAAAGTGAATCCATCCACATTATGCGTGAGGTCGCAGCGGAGTGTAAAAATCCCGCATTGCTGTTTTCGGGTGGCAAGGATTCCATCGTGATGTTGCGTCTGGCGGAAAAGGCTTTTCGCCCTGCGAAATTTCCGTTCCCCTTAGTGCATATCGACACCGAGCATAATTTCCCTGAAGTGATTGCCACGCGTGACAAATTGGCTGCTGATTTGGGCGAACGTTTAATTGTGCGTTCTTTGGAAGACTCTATCAAAAAAGGCACGGTCGTGCTGAAGAATGAAACCCAAAGCCGCAACGTTTTTCAGTCGGTCACCTTATTGGAAACCATCGCGGAATTCGGTTTTGATGCTTGTATGGGCGGCGCACGTCGTGACGAAGAAAAAGCCCGTGCTAAAGAACGTATCTTTTCTTTCCGTGATGATTTTGGTCAATGGGATCCTAAGAATCAACGTCCAGAGCTGTGGGATATTTACAATACGCGCGTACATGCAGGTGAAAATATCCGTGTATTCCCGATCAGCAATTGGACAGAAATGGACATTTGGCAATACATCGAACGCGAAAATCTGGAAATTCCTAGCATCTACTACGCCCATGAGCGCGAAGTAATCCAACGTGCGGGTGGCATCATGCCCGTGTCGCACTTGGTACAGCCGCAAGCGGGTGAAACCGTCATCACCAAAACCGTGCGCTTCCGCACCGTCGGCGACATCACCTGCACCTGCCCCGTGGAGTCACCTGCCAAAAACGCGGCAGAAATTATTATTGAAACCGCCACCACGCGCATCACCGAACGCGGCGCAACGCGTATGGATGATCAAACGTCTGATGCCTCGATGGAGTTGCGGAAAAAAGAAGGATATTTTTGAAAGGCAGTCGTTAGTTAATAACAACGACCACTTCCAACTAGCAGCTAACGACTAGCGACTAACAGCTAACAACTAAGGTTATCACCATGAACACCACCACCCAACTTCTCCGTTTCATCACCGCAGGTAGCGTGGATGACGGTAAAAGCACGTTAATCGGGCGATTGCTGCACGATTCTAAGTCGATTTTTGAAGACCAACTGTCGGCGATTTCTAAAACCAGTGAAAAACGGGGTATGGCGACGGTAGATTTGTCCCTGTTGACCGACGGATTGCAAGCCGAACGTGAACAAGGCATTACCATCGACGTGGCGTATCGCTATTTCGCCACGCCGAAACGCAAATTCATCATTGGCGATACGCCAGGGCATGAGCAATACACCCGCAATATGGTGACGGCTGCCAGTACCGCCAATTTGGTGGTGATTTTGGTCGATGCGCGAAAAGGCGTGCTGGTGCAAACTCGCCGCCACACTTATTTGGCGAGCTTGGTCGGCATCCCGCACATCGTGCTGGCGGTCAATAAAATGGACATGGTGGATTATTCGGAAGACGTGTTCAACGCCATCTGCACCGAATACCGCCAATTTGCCGCGCAATTGGGCTTGAATAATATTACCTACATTCCCCTGTCTGCGTTGGTCGGCGATATGTTGGTGGATAGAGGCGACAACCTGAACTGGTATCAAGGCACGACCTTGATGGAATTGTTGGAAACCGTGGAAATTGATCACGACCTCAATACCACGGATTTCCGCTTCCCTGTGCAATGGGTTTGTCGTCCACAAACCGAAGCGTTCCACGACTTCCGAGGTTTTATGGGGCGGATTGAATCGGGTGAAGTTGCTGTGGGAGACGAAATTACCATTCAACCCAGTGGGCGCACCACCACAGTCAAAGAAATCGTCACTTATGACGGCAATCTGGAACGCGCCTACGCCCCGCAATCCGTGGCTATTACCTTGGCGGATGAGATTGATATTTCACGCGGTGACATGTTTGTCGGCAAAGGTAATCAACCTAAAGTTGCCAAGGAATTTGAAGCCATGCTGTGCTGGTTGTCAGAATCGCCTTTGGATTTAAACCGCAAATACGTGATCAAGCACACCACCCGCAGCGTGAAATGCGTATTCACGCGACTGGACTATCGCGTCGATGTGAACACGCTGGAGCAGCACGATGCAACCACGCTCAATATGAACGACATTGCCCGCGTTGCCATCAAAGTCCAGCAACCACTGGTGTTTGACTCGTATTTGCTAGACCACGGCACGGGCAGCTTTATTGTGATTGATGAAGCGACCAATAATACCGTTGGTGCGGGGATGATCGCGTAGCAGCATATCTTCTCCATTTAGTAAAAAAGGGCAGCCCCGTGAGGCTGCCCTTTTTTACAATTATGCCGTGAAAATAGGGCGCAAACGCAGGTTCTCCACCTTATTTCGACACATTTGCGGTGGGTGAATTATTATGGAATCAATGCCCCCACCACGCCATTGATAGTTACGTTGGGGTTGCTAGTCGTCGTTGGACTGTTTGCCACGGTGATGATATTTCCCGTGACGCGGGTCACATTCACAGGACTGGTCGCCACTAAGCTACCCCCTATGCTGCTTGTCCCGAACTGGGTGTAGCCTGCTGTTTGAGTGGTGGTCAAGTTACCTGTGGTGCTGCTCCATACGTTGAGGTTGCCGCCCGTCGTTAGGCTGGTATTGCTTGTATCGGTCACCGCCACGATCAGCGCGTTTTTGTCCGTTAGGCTAACACCGTTGCCTATCGCGCTCACTTTTCCTCGGAAATCATTGCCTGCATTATTGAGGGTGATGCCGTATTTGGCGTTATTGACTCCCGCCAAAGTGTTGTCCGCAATCAGCGTACTCGCTCCCGAAATATTCACACCCGTTCCCACGGCTTGAGTGATCGCACCGCCGCGTGATAGTGCTGTCAGGTTGCCCGTGGCGTTGATATTACCCAGTTGTAATCCACCCACCCCATCCAACAAGGCGATACCTGTTCCCGTTGCGGATACCGCGCCCACAAAGTCATTGGTCGTCGAGCTAGACAAGTTGATTGCCGAACCCGTGAGGGACGTTGTGCCCGCGACGCTGATACCGCTCGCATCTTGGCTAATCGTGCCTAAACCGCTGGTCGATAGATTGCCGCCAATATGGCTTAGGCCAAACAGCGTCGAACTGCCCACGCCTGTGGTTAGCGTGGTCAAATTACCTGCCGTATTGCTCCATGCCGTGAGGCTGCCGCCCGTCGTGTATGCCGTGTTGCCTGTGTCGGTCACGGCAGCCATCAGCGCATTGATATCCGTTAAGCTGATGCCGTTGCCGATGGCACTGACTTTGCCTCGGAAATCATTGCTTGCATTATTGAGGGTGATGCCGTATTTGGCGTTTCTGATGCCAGCCAAATTATTGTCAGCGATCAACGTACTCGTTCCCGAAACATTCACGCCTGTGCCCACCGCTTGGGTAATCGCACCGCCGCGTGACAGTGCCGTCAGGGTACCTGTGACGTTGATATTACCCAGTTGTAATCCGCCCACGCTATCTAGGAGGTTGATGCCACTGCCCGTGGCATTGACCGCGCCCATAAAATTATTGCCTGCATTTGCGAGGGAGATGCCGTACTTCACATTGCCAGTTCCCACGATACCGTTATCAGCGGTCAATGTAGTATCGCCTGTGACGGTGATTTTGCTACCTGCTGCTTGGGTAATCGCGCCATTGGCGTTGACGATTAGATTGCCAGGTATGATGCTATTTCCTGGATAGGAAGCGGGGAAACTTGGAACGCGAAGGCTACCTGCGGCGTTGATATTGCCTAATTTTAGATTACCTACACTCATTAGGCTGACGCTATGACCTGTAGCATTGACCGCACCCACGAAATTATTACCCGCATTATTTAAGTCGATACTAGCCCCTAGTCCTGCTGTTAGCGTAGTGTTGCCACCAACGGTAATACTGTTATTGCTATTGAGGCCTTGATAAATGTAACTAGCAGTCGAAACCGTTAAGTTACCTGTGACGTTGATATTTCCTAGATAGAATACACCTGTGATGCCAGCAATATTCAGATCTCCGCCAACATTGAGTCGACCACCTTGGGTATAACTCCCAGTACAACTCAGCGAGCCACGAATGTTTAGTGGCCCAGTATTCAAAGTTAAATTAGTAATGGGCGCAACCACCCCATTTAAATTCAAAGCACTATTGACCAATAAAGTATTAACATTTAACGCACCATTGAGCGTACTGTTACTTCCCGCATACGCCTGCAATGTAGCAGCACTCACTGCACCATCAATGGTGACAGCGTTCTGGTTGTTGTAAAGCCCAGTCCCTAGATTAACCGTTCCATTTCCCGTAATTGCATTGGCATTGGTGAGATGATGCGTCCCACTGTCAAAAGCAAGTACCGCCCCAGAATTGACGTTAAATGTGCCGCTATGTGTCCCGCCACCGCTCAAGGTGATAATACCGTTGTTACTCCCATTGACCACACCACTATTGCTGAAGCTACCATTTTTCCCCAAGACAAGCGTCTGCCCCGCCACGTTCGCATTGATGACCCCGTTGTTGACTAAACTGGCATTGCCAGCGGTGGGAGACCATGGCATACCCAATGAATAACCAAGATTACCATTCTCACCCACACTACCCCAACCATTCACCGTCAAGCCTGTGCCTAGCGTTAATGTCTGAGCTTGATTGTATTGTTGGAAAATGCCGCCGCCTGCTATATTGATGGTTGCCGCACCTGATGTGCTGATACTTTGCGCACCCGCTGTATTGAAATAAAGCCGACTATTGCCTAATAAATTGAGGGTCACGCCATCGGCAAGCATCAAATTATTTTTGATTATCAACTTATTGCCAGTACTCAAATTGCTGCCCAATGTAACGCCATCCAGCGTTCCGCCACCCGACACCATTACCGTCCCGACGAATGAGGGGCCAGTCATTGCGCCCATCAATACAGGTACGGCATCGGTATTTTTCAACGTACCGTTTAAGATCGTGCCTGATAAGTAAGTCAATCCACCCGTTTTAAATAGCCCCGCTGAACCAATATCCACAGTAGCACCTGTGTTATCCAAGATGCCGCTGAGGACAACCGACGTGCCTGCCGTGCGGGTGAAATTGCCCAGCCCTGCTGCCGTAAAGTTGCCTGCCAAATCCAGTGTGCCTGCGGAAAGATTTATGGTACCCGCATTGGTAAAGCTTCCGAGCCTGCCCACACTAAGTGTCATCGGCGTGTTGGCATTGATAATGCCGTTGTTCACTAAACTGGCATTACCAGCGGCGGGAGTCCATACCCGACCAACTGGATGTAGATAGCCAGTTTCACCAATGTAGCCCCTACCATTCACCGTCAAGCCTGTGCCTAGCGTTAATGTATGAGCTTGATTGTATTGTTGGAAAATGCCGCCGCCTGCTATATTGATGGTTGCCGCACCAAGGGTACTGATGCTTTGTACACCAGGGGAAATGAAAAAAAGCTGACTATTGCCCAAATTGAGGGTCACGCCATCGGCGAGTATCAAATTATTTTTGATTACCAAGTTATTGCTGGTGCTCAAATTGCTGCCCAATGTAACGCCATCCAGCGTTCCCCCATCGCCCCACACCAGCACCGTGCCGACCAATACAGGTGCGGGCCTTGCGCTCATCAATACAGGTACCGCATCGGTATTTTTCAACGTGCCATTCAAAATCGTGCCTGTTAAGCTAGTCAATCCGCCCGTTTTAAACACCCCCGCCGAACCAATATCCACGATAGCACCCGTATTATCCAAGGTGCCGCTGAGATTCACCGAAGTACCTGCGGTGCGGGTGAGATTACCTAGCCCTGCTGTCGTAACGACACCAGCCAAGTCCAGCGTACCTGCGGAAAGATTCAAACTTCCTGTATTGGTAAATTTTCCGAACTTGCCCAAGCTGAGTGTCTGCCCTGCCACATTAGCATTGATGATGGCATTGTTTACTAAGCTAGCATTACCAGCACTAGGTGTCCAAATATTAAAAGGCCCTCCTAAATTACCGCTTTCACCCAAAGATCCCCAACCATTCACCATCAAGCCCGTGCCTAGCGTTAATGTCTGAGATTGATTGTATTGTTGAAAAATACCGCCGCCCGCCACATTGATAGTCGCTGCGCCTGAGGTACTGATACTTTGCGCACTAGGGGAGTTGAAATAAAGCCGACTGATGCCCAAGTTGACTGTCACACCATTCGCCAATGCTAGATTATTCCTGACAGTAAAGTATCCACCCATACTTAAATTACTGCCCAACGTGACACCGTCCAACACGCCCCCTGTGCTAAACAGAGTAGGTAAGGCATCCGTACTGGTTAGCGTTGAATTCAAAACAGAACCATACAAAGGTACGCCAAAAGGAGAAAGCACGATCCCATTCGTAAAGTTAATCACTCCACCATTGGTATTGACGCTGGCAAAAATACCACTTGTCCCTCCCAGTCCTCCTGCCCCTGGCGTAAGGTTGATATTTAACGCACCCCCCGTGGAGGTGATATTGGAATTGATAGTGACATTTCTTTGCGCCTGCAAGGTCAAACTGGTGACCGCAGTCCCTGTTTTATTGATGGCATCATTGACAAAAATATCGCCGTTTCCTGCCGTCAGCCCACTCACGCTTTGAATAATGACGTTGCCTGTATCCAATTGGGTTGAAAGTGCCGCGCCTGTTATATCTCCGCCTGTTGCTGCCACGGTGAAATCCACAGGGTCAATCAACCAAGTTCCCGCCAGTCCATTTGGCGCGGCGGTGGTGATATGCGCGTCATTGGCAACTTTAACGTGAGCGGCGGAGGTTTCGATAAAACCACCGCCCGCTCCCCCAGCCCCTCTCCCACCAGCGGGCGAGGGGAGTACAGACGCATCCAAGGTACCACCGACATTGACCGTGCCGACCTGCATATCGCCCATGAGCTTAATCACGCCGCCGACGTTTTGTATGGTGCGAGCTTGGATGATGCCTGTGTTGTTGACTACCGCGCTGCTGAGGGCATCAGCGGCTTTGGCGGACATAAACACCCGCCCGCCGTCGGCTTGGATCAGTTGTTTGTTGTCGGCGAGGGCTTGGAGTGCGCCTTGGTCTATGCTGTAGCTGAGGAGTGAACCGTTGTTGAGGTTTAGCGTCACTTTGTCGCCAGCGGCGAGTAAAGCGGTGCCTAGGGTGGCGGAGATTACGCCTTCGTTGCGTACCTCAGGGGCGAGCAGGGCGATGTAGCCACCTGGTGCGGCGGTCAAGTGACCTTGGTTGACCACCGCCCCTCTCCCCGTCCCTCTCCCGCTTGCGGGAGAGGGGGTGCCAAAACTGTAGTTTCCTGCCATTAAATCGGCATCACTGAGATTCAGGCTGGAGGCGACTAGGCCGCCGACGTTGACTTGTGCGCTGCTGCCGAACAACACGCCGTTGGGATTGAGTACAAACACTTGCCCGTTGGCACTGAGGCTACCGAGAATTTGACTGGGATTTTGCCCCGTCACGCGATTGAGGGCGACCGACATGGTGCTAGGCTGGATAAAGCGCACGGATTCGTTGGCACCGATGCTAAAGTCTTGCCAATTGATGGCAAGATTGGCGGTGCTTTGGGTGATGGTGGTGTTCAGCCCTGTTTGTGCAATCGTCCCCGCACCCGCACTCACTTGCCCGCCCACAGGTCCTGCCATCGCCAACGGCGTTAAGAACACCCCACCCATCAATGCCAACGCCGCCGCGATTAACTTACGCCCCGAAATGGACTTGCCATGCCCCTTGGCATTCTCCGCACAGCACACCCAAGTATTCAACACCTGACTCCAAATCAAACGGTAAACACGGTTCATGGAGGCGTGGCGTTTCATGGCATTTCCTTTAGGTAAATTCACGATACCGACGGAAATGCCGATATAGCAAGGGGATGGGATGTTAATGGTTGATCATTCTACTGCAATGAGTGTGGGATTGAATAGTGAATTGTCAGCTAATTGTAGGGCTCGAATATTCAGCTGTTTTCAATTTGACGCCCCCCAAAGCAACACGGAGCTATTCGGATTTCGTCATTCTGGTACAGTAGAAACCCCCTTAAGACGCTAAATCTTCACCCCACGCCTGCGCGGAGCAAGTTTTACGCCAGAGTGATGGAAATTTTGAACACTGAACTAGCGATATAACTGATGCTGAAACGATAGGCGTGTACAAAGAAACAAGCCCAAAAAATATATCTTGGTACATCTGTCGGTACAAAGTCAGCTATATACTGAGCTTTGTTTATGACCGTACTTTTGTGTTTTTTATATCGAGGCACGCGCTTGGGTATAAGCGGAATAGCCGCATATTGGAAGCCGACTCGCCCATATAGCAATCCCCATTAATCGAAGGTAAAAATGCCCTTGTTATTTAACGATCATCAACCCGCCGCCCCTTTAGCTGAACGTTTGCGCCCGCAGCACATCGACGAGGTGATAGGACAAACCCATTTGTTGGGCGCGGGTCGTCCGTTGCGCTTGGCGTTTCAGTCGCGCAAACTGCATTCGATGATTTTGTGGGGGCCGCCAGGGGTGGGAAAAACTACTCTGGCACGCTTGATGGCGCAGGCGTTTGATGCGGAATTTATGGCGTTGTCAGCGGTGTTGTCGGGCGTAAAGGATATTCGTGAAGCCGTCGCCCAAGCGCAGCAGACCTTACAACAAAACGGGCGGCATACGATTTTGTTTGTGGATGAAGTCCATCGTTTTAACAAGTCGCAGCAGGATGCTTTTTTGCCGTTTGTCGAGCAGGGCTTGTTAACGTTTATCGGCGCGACCACGGAAAATCCGTCGTTTGAAGTCAACAACGCGCTGTTGTCGCGGGCGCAGGTGTATGTGCTACAAGCCTTGAGTGAAGCGGAGTTGGGCGCGTTGTTTGTGCGGGCGACGGCGTATTTAACCCTTCCTCACCCCGCTCGCCCTGACCCTGTCGAAGGGCAACGGGCTTCGACAGGCTCAGCCCGAACGGATATTTTGACTTTCAGCGACGAGGCGCGCACGCGGCTGATTGGTTACGCCGACGGCGATGCACGGCGGTTGTTGAATGTGTTGGAGCAATCGCATACGGCGGCGATCACGGCGGGCATCACGCATCTGGACGCGGCGTTTTTAGACCAAACGCTGGCGCAAAATCTGCGCCGTTTTGATAAAGGCGGCGAGGCGTTTTACGACCAAATTTCGGCGTTGCATAAGTCGGTGCGCGGATCAAATCCTGATGCGGCATTGTATTGGCTGGTGCGAATGTTGGACGGTGGGGCGGATGCGCGTTATTTGTCGCGGCGCATTGTGCGTATGGCGTGGGAGGATATTGGTCTAGCCGATCCGCGTGCGATTCAGTTGGCGAATGACGCAGCGCAAACCTACGAACGCTTAGGCTCACCCGAAGGCGAATTGGCGTTGGCGCAAACGGTGCTGTACTTGGCGTGCGCGCCCAAGTCCAACGCGGGTTATGTCGCGTATAATGCCGCCCGCGCTTTCGTCAAACAAGACGGCTCGCGTGACGTGCCGCTGCATCTGCGCAACGCCCCGACCAAGTTGATGAAACAACTCGACTACGGCAAAGGCTACCGCTACGCGCACGACGAAGCAGGCGGCTACGCCGCAGGCGAACAGTATTTCCCAGACGGCATGGAAGCCGTTAATTTTTACCAACCCACCGAACGCGGTTTGGAAGGTAAAATCAGCGAAAAATTGGCAAGGTTGCGGGCGTTGGATGAGGCTGCAAAAAATAGCGCAAGCTGAAATATCCAAAATCAACTTTGTCAAAGTACTGAAACTCATGTCAGCTCCCCTCTCGCAAGAGCACAACGCCCACCCAACTTATCGTCCTGATATTGACGGTCTACGAGCCGTTGCCATTCTCTCTGTCGTTGTTTTTCATGCTTTTCCCAATGTTTTACGAGGTGGATTTGTTGGCGTAGATATTTTCTTTGTGATCTCTGGATTTTTAATTTCCAGTATTATTTTCGGTAGCTTACAAAGGAATGATTTTAGTTTTGCCGAGTTTTATGCGCACCGGATCAAACGTATTTTTCCCGCGCTGATTGTTGTCCTTGTCGCCAGCTATATCTTTGGTTGGTTTGCCCTGCTGCCCGACGAGTTCAAGCAACTGGGTAAACACATCGCTGCGAGCGCAGGGTTTGTTCAGAACTTTGTGTTATGGAAGGAGGCGGGATATTTTGATGAGGCTTCTGAGCTCAAACCTTTAATGCACCTGTGGTCTTTGGCAATTGAAGAACAGTTTTATTTGATTTATCCCTTGTTGATTTGGGGCGCGTGGCGGCTACCGTTTAATGTTCTCACCGTGATCGGTGTGCTAGGAATAATTTCTTTTGGTTTAAACATCACGGGCGTTCAAAAAGATGACATCGAAACATTTTTTGCTCCTCAAACGCGATTTTGGGAATTGCTGACAGGAGCGTTGCTCGCCTATTTTCAGTTTTTCAAGCGGGTGCAATTTACTGAATGGTTGCAAACTGTTACCACCCAACAAGGCGAGCGACTGAATACACTATTGTCTATCGCTGGGGGATTGCTGATTTGGGTGGCTATTTTTGGTTTTCGCAAAGCCATGTTATTTCCTGGTTGGTGGGCATTACTCCCTGTGATGGGGGCTTTTTTGCTTATTCTTGCGGGCGCAGATGCGTGGGTAAACCGAAAAATTTTAGCCCATAGGCTTCTGGTTTTTATCGGGATCATCAGTTATCCACTTTATCTTTGGCATTGGTCACTGTTGTCGTTTGTACGGATCATTGAAGAAGAAACACCTTCTCGTCTCATGAGGGTGATTGCACTTGCATTGAGTTTTTTATTCGCTTGGTTGACCTACCGTTTTGTTGAAAAACCACTGCGCTTTGGATCTAAAACGCTGGGTAAGATCGTGACGTTGTGTACCTTGATGATTATCATAACGGTCATGGGATATAGCACTTTTCAGCATAATGGGTTTCCCTCGCGCCTAAGCCCATCAATAGGGAGTCAAAATGAACAGTTTCAGCATAAAAGCACGATGAACTGTCAATCTGGTTATCCAAATTCTGCCAGCTTTAGGTGTCCTGGAACAAAGATTTCTGAACACACTATCCTTTTATTGGGTGATTCGCATAGTATGAGTTTACATGAGGGGGTACTTGAAGCGATTGCCGACTCAACTGAAAACGTTCTAAATTTTGCAGGAGGGGGGTGCTTGCCATTTTTTAATGTCGCTTCTTTTCAAAAAACGGCGCAAGACAGCTGCGCCGAAATGGCGAATTATTCACTTAAATTTGCGGAAAAACACGATTCAATACGAACGGTTATTTTATCAGCAAGAGGGCCAATGTATCTATCTGGAAAAGGATATGGTGCTATTGAAGTTGATACTAATCGATTCTTAGCTTTACCTGATAAGCCTGAGATAACAGACTTTCACGTCGTATTTAGGCTTGGGATGAAGGAAACAATAGCGCGATTAGTCGCCAAAAGAAAACAGGTTATTTTTGTATTAGATGTCCCCGAACTTGGTTTCTCTCCTAAGCGTTGTGTGCAGACCCGTCCCTTGTATCTAAGTCACCCTATCCCCATAAAACCATGTGCCATCACTCGGCAGGATTTTGAGGCAAGAAATAGGGAATATCGAGAGCTGGTTTTTGCTGTACTCAAAGAATTTCCTTCTGTACAGGTATTTGATGCTGCCGCGCAACTTTGTGATGATCAGTGGTGTTGGGCAATGAAAGACGGCAAGATGCTATATCGAGACGATGACCACCTTTCAATCGAAGGTTCTCGCCTTGTTGCTCATGCGCTTGTCAAGTTAATACAAACCAAATCGATTCTTGCAAAATAGCGCGTTCGAGCCATCCCTCTTAATCGTCCAACAAGCTATTTGCCCAAGTCCAACACGGGTTATGTCGCGTATAATCCCGCCCGCACTTTCGTCATGCAAGACGGCTCGCGTGACGTGCCGCTGCATTTGCGCAACGCCCCAACCAAGTTGATGAAACAGCTCGATTATGGCAAAGCTACCGCTACGCGCACGACGAGGCGGGCGGTTATGCCGCAGGCGAACAGTATTTCCCCGACGGCATGGATGCCGTCAATTTTTACCAACCCACCGAGCGCGGATTCGAAGCCAAAATCAGTGAAATTTGGCGAGGTTGCGCGCGTTGGATGAGGCGGCGAAGCAGTAACATTGATTGGGTTTCAGCCCGACAGATTGAACAAAAGCCTAGGCAATAGCTATAAAAATAGCACGACATTCAAAATTTAAGGAATCAATATGTTAGATATTCAAGCACTGAGAAATGATATAGACGGCGTGGCTGCCCGTTTGGCTGCACGTGGTTTTACTTTAGATAAGGCGCGCTTTCAGGAATTGGAAGCGGAGCGCAAGGTGATTCAAACGCGCACGCAAGAGTTGCAAGCCAAGCGCAATGCGTCGGCGAAGCAAATTGGGATGGCGAAAGCCAAGGGGCTAGATACCACAGACATCATGGCGGAAGTCGCACAAGTGGGCGATGAGTTGAAGCAACTGGAGGTGAAATTACCGCTGGTGTTGCAGGAGATGGACGCGTTTTTGTCGGTGATTCCTAATATGCCGCATAGCAGCGTGCCAGTGGGTTTGTCTGAAGCAGCTAATGCTGAAATGCGTCGCGTGGGCGATGTGCCAACTTTTGATTTCGACGTGAAAGATCATGTCAGCTTAGGCGAAGGCATCGGCGGACTGGATTTTGATACCGCGATTAAATTAAGCGGTGCTCGTTTTTCCTTGTTGAAAGGCGGGTTGGCGCGGTTGCACCGTGCCTTGGCGCAATTTATGGTCGATACGCATGCCGATCAACATGGCTACACGGAAACGTATGTGCCGTATTTGGTGAATGCAGCCTCGATGCGTGGCACAGGACAACTGCCTAAATTTGAAGAGGATTTATTCCGTGTTCCCCGTCAAATGGGCGAGGGCGGCGTGCAGAATTTCTACTTAATTCCCACTGCGGAAGTGCCTGTAACCAATATGGTGCGGGATGAAATTGTGCCACTGGAATCGCTGCCGATGAAGTTTGTGGCGCATACGCCGTGCTTCCGTTCTGAAGCGGGTTCGGCAGGGCGGGACACACGCGGCATGATCCGTCAGCACCAATTCGACAAAGTGGAGCTGGTGCAAATGGTGCATCCTGATGAGTCTTACGCGGCACTGGAAGGACTGTTGGGGCACGCGGAAGTGATTTTGCAAAAACTAAATCTGCCATATCGGGTGATGAAATTGTGCAGTGGCGACATGGGTTTTTCTGCCGCGCTTACCTATGACATTGAAGTGTGGTTGCCTGCGCAAAACACCTACCGCGAAATTTCTTCCTGTTCCAATTTTGAAGCATTCCAAGCCCGTCGTATGCAAGCGCGTTTCCGCAATGCCAATGGCAAACCTGAGTTGCTGCACACGTTGAATGGATCAGCCTTGGCAGTCGGGCGTACCTTGGTTGCGGTATTGGAAAATTATCAACAAGCCGACGGCAGTATTGTCATTCCTGAGGTGTTGCGTCCGTATATGGGTGGGCTGGAGAAGTTGACTAAGGTCGTTGCATGACCATCCGCCACCTACTGGGCATCGCGGGCGTTGAGGCGCATGAAACGCCTCAGGCACGTAAGTGGGCGGCGAATTTAGAATGGCCGATGTTGGCAGTGGCGTTTTGGATTCCCTGTCAATGGTATTTGGAGGAAACTAACAGCATTCCCATGATATTGGGGCGCATTGCAGACTGGTTGGTGTGGCTCATTTTTGTCTTCGAGTCGGTGCTGTTGACCCGTTTAGTGAAGAGAAAAGCGCGCTACCTTAGAAATAACTGGATGAACGTGTTGATTATTATCGGGAGCGTACCGTTAATTTGGCATTACACCCCGTTGGCAGGCTTGCTGCGGAGCTTGCGCTTATTGCTTGTGGTCTTTTTGCTCACGCGCTTATCCAAAAATATCCGCGCTATATTAGGCAGCCATCAGCTTGGCTCCACACTGGCAGTTGCTTTTTTTACCATGGCATTTTCGGGCATTATCATTACACGTCTCGATCCAACGATGGGTAATGCGTGGGATGGCATGATGTCTACCGTGGGGTATGGTGATGTCGTTCCTACTAACGGTGCGGGACGATTGTTTGGCGCGTTCTTAATTTTATTTGGTGTGGTATTGGTGTCGTTACTCACTGCGAACATTTCCGCCTATTTGATTGGCGGAGAGGTGAAGAAAATGGAACATGAGGAACATGATGCAGAAGTGTTGTTGCGCGACATCGTAAAACGATTAGAGCGTATCGAGAGAAAACTGGCGGATACGCCTCCCCCGCCACCCGACGCGTAAGGGATCTCCTTGCACGTCAGGCGCGCGTTTACTTACCAGCGAGAATTCGGTTGGATGGTAAAGAGCGGAACATCGGGAGAATTTGTGTCGTTATAGTACGGCGTGTTGTTATAGGTACGTGAATTGTCATAAATCGGCGCACCGTTATAGGGGCGCGAATAGTCATAAACTGGAGCTCGATTATAGGGTTGCACATTGTTGTAAATCGGCGCGCCGTTATTAGGTTGTATATTGTTGTAAGGCACGGAATTGTCATAACCCTGTACGCCACTGCACAGTGGCAAGGAGGATGCGTTGGGGGTAATACTTTCCACCATCACTTCTCCTGTTCGATTATTCGGCATGCCAAGTTTAACGGCCGCCGCGTAGGACAAATGAATAATGCGATCCGCACGGAAGGGACCACGATCATTGATCCGTACAATCACCGAGCGACCATTTTCTACGCTGGTTACCCGTGCATAACTTGGGATAGGCAAAATTGGATGTGCCGCCGTCATCGCATAGTCGTTATAAAGTTCGCCGCTTGCAGTGGGGCTACCCTCAACACCCGTGCCATACCAAGAGGCAATACCACGCTGCCTAAAGCCGTCTGCATTTTGTAAGGGTCTATATTCGCGATTAAATTGAACATAAGGGTTGTTCGCGGCAGGATGCAGCGGCTCATATCGAGGCACCGCATCAGGAATGTTCTCTATTGAAATTACATTGATACCATTCGTGGGTTGATTGCTTGGGTATCTTGAGTCTATAGGGGCTCGCGGAACCGTTTGGCGCGGCGGGGCTGTGTTGCAAGCTGCTAATAGCACTGAAAGACTGACCCATAACCACATTTGCTTATTCATATAACCTCCTTGAGTAGTGATCGCTAACATCCAAGATAATTGGACTAGGTGTTGCTTTGTTGCTACAACGATTCAGATGATCCCATGCACTTATTTGATGAGCGGTTTAAAACCCAATATCGATGTCATTTCACATGCCGCACGTTGTGCCTCTTCACGATTGGTGTACGGTCCGATACGTACACGATGCAAATTATCTTGCACGAGTATCGCTAAAGGATGCTGATTCGCGCCAAGCTGACGCTGCACTTTATCCTTAAAACTTTGTGCAGATGATACGGTTTTAAACGCGCCCAATTGTAAATAAGTCTCCCCTGTGAGCTTTGCTATCATCGCCGATTTAAGAGGAGGATGGGCGCGAGTCGTTGGTTTAGCTGTTGATTCAAAGGTAATTTTGACTGGCTTAGTGGAGCTGGCCTGTAAAGAAGAGGAGGGCATATCTTGTACCAGACTTAATATCTCTACTCGCCGTTCATCGCTTCCGACTAATCCTATTTTATTCGCCGCCGCGTAAGATAAATCAATGATTTTTTTATGGAAACCAAATGGTCCTCTATCATTGATGCGCACCACGACAGATTTCCGATTGCTTAAATTGGTGACCCGCGCATAACTAGGAATAGGCAAAGTAGGATGAGCCGCCGTCATACCATAGACATCATAAATTTCACCATTCACTGTTGCTTGTCCCTGATGGCTCTGGCTGTACCAAGTTGCTTCGCCGCGTTGAAAATAATTCACTGCATTTTGTATCGGTGTGTATTTCACCCCTAGTTCAGTATAGGGTTGGTTGTATTTAGCCACGACAGATTTTTCACGCTTGGTATGTATAGCATGACGCAAGACGGGACGCATCACTTTTTTTGTTGCCTTAGGGGGGGCAATCGTGGGCAACTTTGCTGCAATGGATGTCGCAACGGGGGGGGTAGGTACTACACTAGAAGCGGGATTAGGCAATATTGTGGGGGCAGCGGTAATGGACGAAACGGGTGCTGCTGAAGCTGGTGTTGGTAATTCGATCACTACTGGAGGGGGAATGACAGGCGCAACTGCTACCACACCAGAATGACTTACGACGGGTTTGGTTTCCAACGAGGGCTCGCCTTGTGATGTTGTACTGATACAACCCAACACTATAACGGTCGCGCAAACCCTGAAAGAAAGACGATTACTCACAGTTACTCCTTGTATTTTCGCAGTACGTTCATTAAAACGGACAAGTTCACGCGTCACGCTTGATAAAAAGTTTCTCACATCGTGTACGGTATACAGACAAATGGCAACGTAATATCGCGCACGATTAGGTTTTTACCAATTGTTTATGTGTCTCAATGCTCATTAACATACCAAAACCGAGCAACAATGTCAGCATGGACGTTCCCCCATAACTGACTAACGGTAGCGGCACACCGACGACAGGCAAAATGCCACTGACCATGCCCATATTCACAAACGCATAGGTGGTGAAGGTCAGCGTGATTGAACCCGCCATTAAACGCGTAAAATAAGTCGAAGCATTGGCGGTAATCACAAAGCCTCGTCCAATCACAAACAAATACATCAACAACAATAAAGTGTTGCCCAGTAAGCCAAATTCTTCTGAATAAACGGCAAAAATAAAATCGGTGGTACGTTCAGGTAAAAAGGCCAAATGGGTCTGTGTGCCATTCAAATAACCTTTTCCTGTCACCCCTCCCGATCCGACGGCAATCATACCTTGTATGGTGTGATACCCTTTTCCAAGTGCATCCTGTGTGGGGTCGAGCAACATTTCAATGCGATGACGCTGGTATTCATGCAGTGACCGCCAGATAAACGGCGCACTGGCGAGCGCACTGACTGCTAATGTAAGCATCACCCGCCAACTGAGCCCCGCCAAAAATAACACATAAAAGCCACTGGCAGAAATTAACAAGGCTGTACCTAGATCAGGTTGTCGGGCAATCAGAAAAACGGGCAGCAGCAACAGCAGTGCCGCAATGGCATGGTTTTTTAGTCCTAACGTCGCTTCATGCTTCTCGAAATACCATGCCAGCATCAAAGGTACACCAATTTTCATGAGTTCGGAAGGTTGTATGGTGGCCACACCTAAATTCAACCAACGGCGAGCACCATGACTGATGTCTCCAAAAAGGGCGACACCCAATAGCAGCACTATCCCCAACACATAAATCGGCAAAGCCGCACGCATCAAAAAATGCAGCGGCAGATTGGCTACACCCCACATCAACACTAACGCGATGCAGATATTCGTGCCTTGGCCGATGACGCGAGACCAACTCCCATCTCCCGCGCTGTACAAGGTGAATAAGCTGGTACTCATCAGCAAACAGATGCCCAGCAGCAACCACCCATCCAGATGCGCGGCAAATCGCCGCCACAATCGACGTTTAGTCATATTCCTCCTCAGTGGGAGCATCTATTGGGGCGGATGCCGCAGAAACAGCAGAAGAGGCGGCGGCTCGAACTACTGGAAGCACGATCGGGGCAGGCTTTTTGCCTAATAAGTAATAGTCAAACACTTTGCGCGCAATTGGTCCTGCAGTTCCCCCGCCATGCCCCCCATTTTCTGCTAAAATCGCCACCGCAATTTTTGGCTGATCTGCGGGAGCAAAAGCAATGAACCAAGCATGGTCACGGTGTCGCTCACTTAAGGCACTGGCGTTGTATTTCTCACCTTGTTTCACGCCGACCACTTGCGCCGTTCCCGTTTTTCCTGCGATTTGATACGGTGCGCCAGCTGAAGCAGCAACAGCGGTTCCCCCTGGTTGGGTAACTGCCACCATAGCACGTTTCACCAGATCAATATAAGTTGGATCAATGTGTAGGTCAACGTTAGGAGGATAGTTAAGTACAGGATTGGTTTTGGGCGTTGCCCCCCGAATTTCTCGCACGAAGTGAGGTTGGTAACCGATACCATTATTCGCCAAAGTAGCCGTCGCCACAGCAAGTTGCATCGGGGTTACCAAACTATAGCCCTGTCCAATTCCTACTGTCACTGTATCTCCGCCATACCAACGTTGTTTGTACCTTCGCATCTTCCAGCCTGGAGTTGGCACGAGTCCTGAGGATTCACCATCATAACCATCTTCCGTTTTGCGTCCCAAGTCCACCCCTGTTTTTTTGCCAAAACCAAACCCTGTTAAGTAACTGGCAATGCGCTCCATGCCTAAATCCATCGCCAAACCGTAATAATACACATCGCAAGACACGACAATGGATTTGAACATGTCAACACTGCCATGCCCACCCTCTTTCCAATCGCGGTAATCGTGATTTTTACTTGGTAAATTAAACACGCCATTATCCTGCACCTTGAAATCGGGGGATCTCGCCTTGTAATGCAGACCTGCGAGTGCCATAAAAGGTTTGATGGTGGATCCAGGGGGGTACTGGCCACGCAAGGCGCGATTGTTGAGGGGGGTATCGGGCGAATTATTCAGTGCGTCCCAATTTTCAGTGTCAATCCCATCAATAAATAGACTTGGATCATAAGTCGGCTTACTCACAAACGCTAAGACCTCGCCATTGCGCGGATCAATCGCCACTAATGCTCCGCGATAATCGCCAAAAGCTTCATCCGCAATCATTTGTAATTTAGCATCTATACTCAAAATCAGCGTACTACCAGATACAGGCGGTGTACGTTTGAGCATACGCACTGCTCGTCCACCCGCATCCACTTCAACCTCTTCAACACCCGTTTTGCCATGCAAAATGGCTTCGTAACTTTGCTCTAAGCCCGTTTTGCCGATGTAATCTGAGCCGCGATAATTACCTGCAACATCATCTTCGTCCAATTGGTCGATATCACTTTGGTTAATCCGCCCAATATAGCCAATCAAGTGCGCCGTTTTGTCGCCATAAGGGTAATCTCGAAATAAGCGGGCGCGTAGTTCCACCCCAGGAAAGCGATATTGCTGTGCTGCGAAACGAGCCACCTCATCCTCGCTGAGGTTGTTGCGTAACAGCAAGGTCTCAAAATCACGGCTTTCTGCCAGTAATTTTTTGAAGCGTTTACGGTCTTTAGGGGTGATCGCCACCAGTTTAGCTAATGCCTCTATGGTTGCTTCCAACGAGTCATTCAACTTGTTGGGGGTGATTTCCAATGTGTTGCCAGAATAGTTCCGTGCGAGGATTTCACCGTTGCGATCCAGAATTAAGCCTCGACCTGGCACAATGGGGACGATGGAAATGCGATTTTTCTCGGCAAGTGTTTGGTAGTAATCGTGACGGACGACTTGCAAATACATAAATCGTCCCAGCAAAATAAACAATAAAATCAATGCAAAACCAATGCCGATAGCTAAGCGCAGCCGAAAATAATAAATTTCGCGCTGATGATCTTTAATTTCAACTTGTCGCCTCATAGAGGATCGTGATCCTCACGTAGTTGCTGCACAATTTGCAAAACGATACTCAATAAAAGCCAAGATAATGCAGAGGTGATGCACCCTAGAAAATACCACCACACCATAGTGTGATTCAGTTGCCAATCGACCAATGCATAAATGGCGTAAGTTAAGGTCAACATGCCAAACACTTGTGGAATTTGCTGATAGAGGTGAAACATTTGTAAGCGACGATGCAGCATCATGCTGCTAAATGCCATGACGCTGTAGGCTAAGGCGTGCTGCCCAAACACGGTAGCATCCGCTACATCTGAAAAAATTCCCACCATCCATGCGATACCGATGCCGATATGTCCTGGTTTTTGTAAGCACCAGTACAGCAAGACCACTGCGACTGCGTCAGGGCGCAAAATCAATCCGACTCCTTGCCACGGTAGCGCGTTAAATAACAGTGCAAGCAATAGCGTAAGTACAATCAAAAAATTACTTGCAGGGCGTTGCAGCGTCGCTTTGGTATAAGTTAAGTAATACACTATTTTTTCAACTTCACAGGAGTGGATTTGACTGCGCTCTCAGGCTCAATGGGCAATTCAAGCGGTTTGGCTAAACTAGACAAAATCAATAAATAACGATAGTGATCCACCCTCGCCATCGGCAAACAGCGCACACGCGCAAAAGGATAAGCAGGGTCACGTTCGACTTTGACGACTTTCCCCACTGGAATGCCCGCAGGATAGACACCATCTAGCCCTGAGGTCACGAATACATCGCCGCTTTGAATATCCGTGCTCACAGGCAAATAACGCACCGTGAGTTGACTGGTATCACCCGCACCCAACAAGACCGTACGCATCCCCGTGCGGAGCAGTTGTACAGGCACTGCGTGGTCTTTATCTGTAATCAGTGTCACTTCTGACATCCAAGGATAGGTGCGGGTAATTTGCCCTACAATTCCACGGTCATCCATCACCACCTGCCCTGCCTGCACCAGTGCCATACCTCCTTTGTTGACCAGCACTTTACGCTTAAAGACATCTCGTTCTGCATAGATCACTTCCGCCATTTGTTGAGTATAGCTAGGCGGTGGCGGAAGGGCGACCAAGGTGCGCAATTGCAGATTTTCCTGCGTCAGCGCATTCAGCTTTACAAGTTGTGCCGCATCTTGCTGATGTTGCACCTCCAGTCGCAAATTGGCGCGCACCAAGCTATTTTGTGTGTACAGTCGTTCCCGAGCTTGTTGCCATAAGCTTTCAGGCAAAGTGGCGACTTCTTGGATCGGCAACATCAATACCGACATGCTTATGCGAGTGCTTTCCAAATAGCGGTAACGCACATCTACAAACAGTAATAACAAAGACAGTGACGCAAAAAACACCAGCCTAACCAGAGGGCTGGGGCCGCGATGCGCGAAACGAAAGGTTTGAGAGGTATCCATATTGCGAGTGCGCAGTTAAGGGGGCTGTCCCCCTAACTGCGCGCACTGTCCACGCTTATTCTGTGGTAAAAATGCTGGTTGAGCGGTTATCCAAGCTGTCTAATGCCATACCTGAACCACGTACCACACAGGTCAGTGGATCATCCGCAATCAATACGGGTAAGCCAGTTTCTTCCATCAACAAACGATCCAAGTCGCGCAGCAATGCGCCGCCGCCTGTCAATACCATGCCGTTGCTGGCGATGTCTGCGCCCAACTCAGGTGGCGTTTGTTCCAAAGCAATTTTGACTGCGC
This sequence comes from Gallionella sp., assembly GCA_028688275.1. Classification (GTDB taxonomy): domain Bacteria; phylum Pseudomonadota; class Gammaproteobacteria; order Burkholderiales; family Gallionellaceae; genus Gallionella. Next base: position 57,158 of record JAQTYN010000011.1, read on the forward strand.
TGACGATGCTGTTCAGCGGATCAGTCAAGGCTTCCAAAATTTCATTGCTGGAAATGGTAAAGCTGCGCGGCACACCTTCCGCCAAGTTGCGCCCTTTGACTTCCATTTCATGCACTTCACTGCCAGGAAAGGCAGAGCCGATGGTTTTCTTGATGTTTTCAGCGGTGGTTTCACCGATTAACATGCCGTAGTTGCGGCGGATGTAGTTGATAATCGCTTCATCAAATTTGTCGCCACCGACGCGCACCGAACCCGAATACACTGCACCACCCAAGGAAATTACGCCAACTTCGGTCGTGCCACCCCCAATATCCACCACCATCGAACCCGTCGCGGTTTCTACAGGCAAACCCGCACCAATCGCCGCAGCCATCGGTTCTTCAATCAATTCCACGCGCCGTGCGCCCGCGCCCACAGCAGATTCACGAATCGCACGGCGTTCTACTTGAGTCGAGCCACACGGTACGCAAATTACAATACGGGGGCTAGGGGTGAAAATCCCTGCTTTGTAAACTTTGCGAATAAACTGCTTGAGCATTTGTTCTGTGACGGTAAAGTCAGCAATCACACCGTCTTTCATGGGGCGGATCGCGGTGATATTGCCTGGGGTACGCCCTAACATCTGCTTCGCACCTAGCCCGACTTCTTGAATCACTTTCTTCCCATTGGGGCCGCCTTCTTGGCGAATGGCCACCACGGAAGGTTCATCTAGTACAATGCCCTGACCGCGTAACCAGATCAGCGTATTCGCCGTGCCGAGGTCAATGGCGAGATCGTTAGAAAAATAACCGTTCAAAAATTTAAACATGATGAGGAATTCCTGTCGTCAAAGTGGTGCGCTACCAAAGCCTGTTATGATAACCTATTAGCCTTATTTCAATAAATTTTTTGCCATGTCTCTTACTACCGAAGATGTCCGTAAAGTCGCCAGACTCGCTCGATTGGCCATGAACGAAGCCGAAATCGACGCAGCACGCAGCCAATTATCAGGTATTTTTGAATTGATTGCCGAAATGCAAGCGGTCGATACCACTAATATTGCCCCGATGTCCCATGCTCAAGATGTGTCGCAACGCCTGCGTGCTGATGTCGTTACCGCGCAAAATGAACGTGACGCGTTCCAAGCCATCGCGCCACAAGTTGAAGCGGGGCTGTATCTTGTACCGCAAGTCATTGAATAGCACATCGTTGCCCCTCACCCATTCACGTTTTACCGCTAAAAGAACATGATAAACGCCAGTCTTAAACAACTTTCCGCCGCGCTGGCGGAAAAGAAAATTTCCAGCGTGGAGCTGACGCAGCTTTATTTAGACCGCATTGCCGCGCTGAATCCGACTTTAAATGCCTTCATCACCTTGGATGCCGAGCGCAGTTTGGCGCAGGCAAAGGCTGCTGATGCGATGTTGATCGCTGGTAACGCCCAACCTTTGACAGGCATTCCGCTGGCGCAAAAAGATATTTTCTGCGCCACAGGTTGGCGCACGACGTGCGGCTCGAAAATGCTGGAAAATTTCATCGCGCCTTACGACGCGCATGTGATCCAGCAATTCAACCAAGCGGGGTCAGTCAATTTGGGTAAAACCAACATGGACGAATTCGCCATGGGCTCGTCCAACGAAACTTCCTATTTCGGTGCGGTGCGTAATCCGTGGAATACCAACGCCGTCCCCGGCGGCAGTTCGGGCGGTGCGGCTTCTGCTGTGGCAGCACGTTTGTGCGCCGCAGCGACAGGCACGGACACGGGCGGTTCGATACGCCAACCCGCCGCGTTGTGCGGCATTTCGGGTATTAAACCGACCTACGGCACGGTGTCGCGCTACGGCATGATCGCGTTCGCTTCCAGCTTGGATCAAGCAGGGCCGATGGCGCGCAGCGCGGAAGATTGCGCCTTGATGTTGAACGTGATGACAGGCTTTGATGAGCGCGATTCCACTAGTTTGCAACGTGAAAAAGAAGATTACGCGCGCGATTTAAATCAACCGTTGGCAGGCTTGCGCATCGGCTTGCCGAAAGAGTTTTTCGCTGCTGGTTTGGATAATGATGTCGCGGAATGCGTGCAAGCCGCGATTGCCGAATACCAAAAACTCGGTGCAACGGTGGTGGAAATCAGTTTGCCCAATTCCTGCCTCGCCGTGCCAGTCTATTACGTCCTCGCCCCCGCCGAAGCCTCCAGCAACTTGTCGCGCTTCGACGGCGTGCGCTACGGCTACCGCGCCCCTGAGTACAGTGATTTGACCGATATGTACGAAAAATCCCGCGCCCAAGGTTTCGGCGCGGAAGTCAAACGCCGCATTATGATCGGCACTTACGTCCTGTCGCACGGCTATTACGACGCGTATTATTTGCAAGCGCAAAAAATCCGCCGCCTCATCGCCCAAGATTTCGCCGCTGCCTTTACGCAATGCGATGTCATCATGGGGCCAACTTCGCCTTCCACCGCCTTTAATTTAGGCGAAAAAGGCGACGACCCCGTGCAAATGTATTTGTCCGACATCTACACCATCGCCGTGAATTTGGCTGGCCTACCAGGCATGTCTATCCCCGCAGGCTTCGGCAAAAACGGTCTGCCCGTCGGCTTGCAACTCATCGGCGATTACTTCAAAGAAGCACAAATGCTCAACGCCGCCCACCAGTACCAACTGGCGACGGATTGGCATCAACGTGCGCCACAAGGATTGGCGGTCGTGTAATCATGCAAAAACACTCCTTACCTATTGTCAATATAGCCGAAGTGGTGCTGGAATCGGCTTCCACAGAAGGGCAATTCGGCTCTAATCTAGCTTCGATTGGTCAAATGCTGGGTGCGAAAAAATTGGGTTATCGACTATGTGCGATCCCTCCTGGCAAACGTGCGTGGCCTTATCATGCACATCTCGTAAACGAAGAGATGGTTTTCGTTATCGAAGGAACAGGGACTGTGCGTTATGCTGATGGCGAGTATCCGATTAAGGCTGGTGATGTCATTGCTTTTGTCGCTGGCATCGACAGACCGCACCAAATTATCAACACCTCAGTTGCTGAACTACGTTATCTTGCCGTTAGTACCATGGAAGAGCCAGAGATTGCGTTGTACCCAGACTCTGGAAAATTTGGCGTACTCGCAGGTAGCGCACCTGGGGCAAATAGAGAAAACCGAACCTTTGAAATTTTTGCTAAACAAAATGCTGGAGTTCCCTACTGGGACGGAGAACTAAACAAATGAAATGGGAAATCGTAATCGGGTTGGAAGTGCACGCGCAGCTTTCGACGCAGACTAAAATTTTTTCGGGCGCATCGACGGCGTTTGGGGCGGAACCGAATACACAGGCGGATGCGGTGAGTATCGCGTTGCCAGGGGTGTTGCCTGTGTTGAACAAGGGCGCGGTGGAGCGGGCGATTCAGTTTGGTTTGGCGGTGGGGGCGCACATCGCGCCGCGTTCGGTGTTTGCGCGCAAAAATTATTTTTACCCCGACTTGCCCAAAGGCTATCAAATCAGCCAGTTTGATTTGCCTGTGGTGGGGATGGGTGCGATGACGATACAAGTTGAACCGTTATCGGGCAACGCTCCTTCGACAGGCTCAGGACAGGCTTACGAAAAAGTGGTGCGCATCACCCGCGCCCATCTGGAAGAGGATGCGGGCAAATCGGTGCATGGCGCGACCCAAGGCATGACGGGCATCGACTTGAATCGTGCGGGCACTCCGTTATTAGAAATCGTGTCCGAACCCGATATGTCGTCCGCTGCCGAGGCGGTGGCGTATGCCAAGACTTTGCATTCGTTGGTGCGCTGGATTGGGATTTGCGACGGCAATATGCAGGAAGGTTCGTTCCGCTGTGACGTAAACGTGTCGGTGCGCCGTGCAGGTGAACCGCTGGGGACGCGCCGCGAAATCAAAAACTTGAATTCGTTTAAGTTTATGCAGCAAGCCATTGATTATGAAGTGCAATGGCAAATTGACACGCTGGAAAATGGCGGCAAAATTCAACAAGCGACCATTTTGTTTGACCCCGAAACAGGCGAAACTCACGCCATGCGCAGCAAAGAAGACGCGCATGATTATCGTTATTTTCCCGACCCAGACTTGTTGCCGCTGGATATTTCGCCTGAATTTATCGAGCTGATGCGGGCAAAATTGCCTGAATTGCCCGAAGCCCGCCGCACGCGTTATACCGAGCATTACGCGCTGTCTGCTTACGATGCCAATGCCTTGACCGCTACCCGTGAAATGGCAGATTTCTTTGATGCGTGTCTCGCCGCAACCCTCTCCCCCAGCCCCTCTCCCGCTGGCGGGCGAGGGGAGCAAGTCGCCAAAATGTGTGCCAACTGGCTGATCGGTGAAGTCAGCGCGCAACTCAATCGCGATGGCTTAGACATGACCGCTTGCCCCATCACGCCCGCGCAACTCAGCGGCATGTTGGTGCGCATCGCGGACAACACCATTTCTAACTCAGGCGCGAAAGACGTGTTCCGCGTGTTATGGGCGGAAGGCGGCGATGCCGATGCCATTATCGAAGCCAAAGGCTTGAAACAAGTCTCCGACAGTGGCGTAATCGAAGCCTTGGTCGATGAAATCATCGCCGCCAATGCCGAAAAAGTTGCTGAATACCGCAGCGGCAAAGACAAACTATTCGGTTTCTTTGTCGGTTTGGCGATGAAAGCCAGCAAAGGCAAAGCCAACCCTGCGCAGTTGAATGAGATTTTGAAGGCGAAATTGGCGGGCTAGCGGCTTGCCCATCAATTGGGCAAATAGCTGAGGTTGTAATGAAAAAGGGATGCCAAGCGGCATCCCTTTTTCATTCCGAGACTTATTGAGGTACTGATTAAATCCGTTCGCCCTGAGCCGTGAGTTTATCGAACCGTCGAAGGGTGAACGAATTTAATCTATTGATTTCATTAAATCTTCCATTCATGGTTCGACAAGCTCACCACGAACGGAAGATTTAATCAGCGTTTCCTTAGAAACTACGCGCTGTAAACAGGGAATTTATCGCACAACACTTTAACTTCGGCAATCACGCGAGCCGTCACAGCTTCGTCATTCGGTGCATCCAACACGTCCGCGATCAAATGCGCCAGCTTTTCCGCTTCCAACTCTTTGAAACCACGGGTTGTCATCGCTGGGCTGCCGATACGAATACCGCTCGTCACAAACGGTTTTTGCGGGTCATTCGGAATGGCGTTTTTGTTGACGGTAATGTGCGCACGACCCAAAGCGGCTTCGGCATCTTTACCTGTGATGTGTTTGGCTTGCAAATCGAGCAAGAACAAATGGCAGTCGGTATGCCCCGACACGATGCGCAGACCGCGTTCTTGCAACACACGCGCCATGACGCGGGCGTTATCCACCACTTGTTTTTGATAAACCTTGAATTCTTTGCTGGCAGCTTCTTTGAATGCCACGGCTTTGCCTGCGATGACGTGCATCAACGGACCGCCTTGAATGCCAGGGAAAATCGCGGAATTCAGCACTTTTTCAAATTCAGCTTTAGCCAAAATAATCCCGCCACGTGGACCGCGCAGGGTTTTGTGCGTGGTGCTTGTCACGAAATCGGCAATGCCGACTGGGCTAGGATACACGCCCGCAGCAACCAGCCCTGCGTAATGCGCCATATCCACAAATAGATAAGCACCCACGCTGTCCGCGATTTGGCGGAAACGTTTCCAGTCGATGACCAGCGCGTAAGCCGACGCGCCCGCTACGATCATTTTGGGTTTGTGTTCCAACGCCAAGGCTTGCACTTGGTCGTAGTCGATTTCTTCTTTGTCGTTCAAACCGTATTGAACCGCGTTATACAACTTGCCGCTAATGTTCACCGACGCGCCATGGGTCAAATGCCCACCGTGTGCCAAAGACATGCCTAAAATCGTATCGCCTGGTTTCAATACTGACACATACACCGCTTGGTTGGCTTGTGAACCTGAATGCGGTTGCACGTTGGCGTATTCCGCGCCGAACAAGGCTTTCACGCGATCAATCGCTAATTGTTCTGCCACATCGACGTATTCGCAACCGCCGTAATAACGCTTGCTAGGGTAGCCTTCGGCGTATTTATTGGTCAATTTGCTGCCTTGCGCTTCCATCACCGCTGGGCTGGTGTAATTTTCGGAAGCGATCAGTTCGATATGGTCTTCCTGACGGCGATTTTCATCTTGAACGGCTGCCCATAATTCGGGATCAGAGAGAGCGAGGGTGTTTTTGCTTGAAAACATAGCGGTTAGTCCTAGAGTATTGAAATCGAAAAAGTAGCGAATTCTATCATGTGACACCGCGTTTACGCGCAGCTGCACACACCTGAAATCGCACTTCTGCACCCTATAAAGGGTTATTTATACAAAGAACACGTTAAAATCTTGCCTTAAGTATCAGAATTGTCGTAGAATTCGCGCCCTTTCGCTCGGCTCATTATTTTAGGTAGGTTTATATGGTCATCATTCGTCTTTCTCGTGGCGGTTCTAAGAATCGTCCTTTTTACAATGTTGTTGTTGCTGATTCACGCAATCGTCGCGATGGTCGCTTCATCGAACGCGTGGGTTTCTACAACTCCGTGGCAACTGAAAAACAAGAAGCACTGCGTTTAGATTTGGCGCGTGTTACTTTCTGGCAAAGCAAAGGCGCGCAATTGAGCGACGCAGTGGCTAAGCTGGTTAAACGTGCAGGTGCGAGTGCCGTTGCAGCCTAATACGGATTCGCCCTTGGTCATCATGGGGCGTGTCGCCGCTGCACATGGCGTGCGCGGCTGGATTAAGGTACAACCGTTCACCGAGTATTTGGATAGTCTGTTGGATTATCCTGTCTGGTGGATTGCAGCATCGGAAAGCGCGACATGGCGTGAAGTGAAAGTGGTGCAGACAGAAGCGCATCACAAAACCCTCGCGGTGTTGTTGCCTGACTGCCCTGATCGCACGGCGGCTGAAGAGCTCAAAGGCTGGCTGATTGCCGTCCCGCGCGCTTCACTGCCTGAACCTGATTCGGATGAGTATTACTGGTCCGACTTAATCGGTTTGACCGTGGTCAATCTGGACGGCGTGGTATTTGGTCAAGTCATCAATTTGATGGAAACGGGCGCAAATGACGTGCTGGTGATCAAAGGTGAACACGGCGACGTGTTGATTCCCTTTGTCAAAGCAGTGGTGCAAGACGTCGATATGCAACAAAAGCAGATTCGGGTGGACTGGCAGTTGGATGTGTAGTCAAAGCGTATTTCGATATGATTTTTGATGTCATCACCCTGTTTCCCGCGATGTTTGATGCCATTACGCAACACGGCATCACACGGCGGGCTGCGGAAAAAGCCCTCTTCGCGCTGCATACTTGGAATCCCCGTGATTTCACCCAAGACAATCATCGCACCGTCGATGATCGTCCTTACGGGGGCGGACCAGGTATGGTGATGTTGGGTGAACCGTTGGCAGCTGCGATTGCCGCAGCCAAACAGCGGCAAGCTGAACAAGGATTGACCAGCAGTCGCGTGGTGTATCTTTCGCCACAAGGCAGTTTGCTTACCCACAAATGGGTGAAAGCACGTGCCGATCAGCCCGAACAAGGCTTGATTCTGTTGGCAGGGCGGTACGAAGGTATAGATGAACGGCTGATTCGTCAGTGCGTAGATGAAGAAATATCCATCGGCGACTATGTGTTGTCAGGTGGAGAACTCGCGGCGATGGTGTTGGTGGACAGTGTGGTGCGGCAATTGCCTGATGTATTAGGCGATGCCCAATCCGCCGAGCAAGATTCCTTTGTACAAGGCTTGCTCGACTGCCCCCACTACACCCGCCCCGAAGTGTTTAATGGTGAAGCTGTGCCCCCTGTGTTGTTGTCTGGACATCATGCCCAGATTACCCGCTGGCGGCTTCAACAATCATTGGGCAGAACATGGTTGCGCCGCCCCGATTTATTGGCAAAGCGTGACTTAACAAAAGAAGAATCTGGGCTTCTGGCAGCGTTCCAGAAGGAACAAGATTCGTATAACTAAAGGAGCAGTAAAGTGAATTTGATTGAACAACTGGAACAAGAAGAAATCGCCCGTTTGGGTAAAACCATTCCTGACTTCGCCCCTGGCGACACCGTCGTGGTCAACGTCAACGTGGTTGAAGGCGAACGCAAACGTGTGCAAGCATTTGAAGGCGTGGTCATTGCAAAACGCAATCGCGGTCTGAACTCTGGCTTCATCGTGCGTAAAATCTCCGCTGGCGAAGGCGTAGAACGTACTTTCCAAACTTACTCCCCGATCATCGCTTCTATCGAAGTGAAACGTCGCGGTGCAGTTCGTCGTGCGAAGTTGTACTACTTGCGTGAACGCTCAGGCAAATCGGCACGTATCAAAGAAAAATTGGCAGTGCGTCGTTAATCGACCCCCAAGGTTTCAAACCAAACGGCAGCTTAGGCTGCCGTTTTTTATGGCTACACGCATCAACCGTAAAGCAAAAACCTTTACAACCCATTGCATTGACTCCCCTCGCCCACTCGTGGGAGAGGGACAGGGGGATTACCTTGCGGCGAATCCACGTTTACGCGTTTAACCGCATTTTCATCGTACAAGCAATCCATCGCCTGCCAAATATCTTATACTCGCCGAAGATACTTTTTCAGTGCAGATAATTACCATGACAAAAGCAGAACTGTTAGCCAAAATTAAGCAACCCAAAGCAGAGCAATGGCACGAACTGGACTTGTCGGGTCAGCAAATAACAGAACTCCCGCCTAAAATCGGGCAACTCACGGCTTTGCAATCGCTGGACTTGGGTGGGAACCAATTCAGCAGACTGCCGCCTGAAATCGGGCAACTCACGGCTTTGCAGTCGCTGGACTTAGGGGACAACCTATTCAGGACACTGCCGCCTGAAATCTGGCAACTCACGGCTTTGCAGTCGCTGGACTTAGGGGGCAACCTATTCAGGACACTGCCGCCTGAAATCTGGCAACTCACGGCTTTGCAATCGCTGGACTTAAGGAATAACCAATTCAGCACATTGCCGCCTGAAGTTGGGCAACTCAGCAATTTGTTGGTTTTGGATGTGCGAGGAAATCCTGCCGCATTCTCATTAAAAATCGCGCACTTAAACTGCCAAAAGGAGGGCATCTATATAGCGAAGCATATCCCCCAATTACCCGAAGAAATTTTAAGTAAATCCTTTTGGGAAATTGTTCGGTATGTTAAAGAAATCCAAGTTGCGAAACCATTACCCCTTAATGAAGCTAAGCTGATCTTAGTGGGTGAAGGTGCAGTGGGAAAAACCTGTGTGGTGAATCGCTTGATACACGATGTGTACCAAGTACCTGAAAAAACAGAGGGCATTGATCGCCATCAATGGGATGATTTAATCATTAATTCACAGAAGGTTCGCTTGAATGTATAGTGGACCCCGAATTTCAGACAGTGAATTAAGATGGTAGCCTGCAGTAAAAGAGGAGCAGGTGATGAGTGAAAGCCGACGTAAAAACTTCACGGGCGAGTTCAAGGCGAAAGTGGCACTTGA
>JAQTYN010000066.1 GCA_028688275.1 Gallionella sp.
CAACACCTTTTTGAAACTTCTTCTTAACATCAATTTCGTATCATCAACACAAAACCAATACTCAGAAGCCGCGCCCTGTGTCAGCAGCGAAGCCCGCTAATATAGCCAGTCTGGCACATCGTGTCAAGAAGTTTGCCGATTAAATTTCTAGTGCCGCAATTTGGCGGTCATGCCTTTGTTCAGTGCGGCTTGTTCATCTACCCCTTATTTCGCGGCAAAATCACGCATGTCTTGCAAGATTTTCATCGTGCAGAAAAGGGCGGCGCACAAGGCGGCGATGTTGCATCATGGGAAACTTCGTCGTGTGCACCGTGCGCATGGCGTACACGACTCGACTGCGGCAAGCGGTTAATGATTAAGATAGATTGAGAGGAAAAGCAGGGCGGATTCACGCAGCAACCCGCCGTTTGGAGTGAAAAATAGCGGGTTGAGTCGCTTTTCACTGAAGTAAAATGCTTTTGTAACAACGAACTGAGTTTCCACTCTTCTCAGTATGACGAATAAGCCAGCACATCTTTAAACTGAATTTAAAAACAACAATGGGCGGGCGCATCGCAACCCTCCCCAAACATGACCATGAAAAAACTACCCAAAAACCGCTTTCATCTTATTTTCTCGCTCCTCATGGGCGCGGTGATGGTGACGCTAATGACAGGGCTGATTACCTCGGTCAACATTGGTTTTCCCCCTGATTTCTTACACCATTGGGGAAAAGCAATTTTGGTCGCCTACCCCATCGCCGTCCCCATTATCTACTTCCTCGCCCCCATTATGCGGCACGTCACCGCACGCTGGGTAGAAATGCCATGAGGTCGTTTTCGTAATAACTCGCCGATTGGAGAGTGGTGAATTGCCTACGGCGTATCTGCCTTACGGGTTTTGAGTGAAAGAGGATGAAATTTAAGGTTTATCACGAGTAATCCGTATTTCGTGTGCAACAACTCAATTTACTTTTAATTTGTCGTAGGTTATTATCGTCACTCGTTATTTTAGGTTTTCATCTGCCTTGAACAGGCAGTACTTTTTGCTTTTAGCAACTTTATGGGAGGTGGGAGATAGTATGGACATTGTAAGCCTGTGGTTTGGACTGACCCTCATTGTTCTAGGGGGCGTTGTTTTAAATGAAAAAGGGTTGGGGCGAGCTAGGCGCGGGGTAGTTGGTTATATTTATAAAGCCGCTTTAGCAAAACCCTTAGTTAGAGAATTTCCTAGCTCTCGCTATGTATTTGTTCTTGATACAGAGGATAAGGCGAGTTAGAAAAACAATCTTTAATTAAGAGACCCCGAAAGGGGTCATTTTTTTGGAGTGTACGATGAGTAGTTTTATTAAAGAGTACTGGCATCATTTCAAATGGCATATTTTAGTTTTACCTGCAATGGGGGTGGTGGGTTGGGTATGGAGTAAATTACACGTTATTGCCAGACCTGACAATCATAATACTTGGGTGGCATACCTTTATGAGCATCCCTACAGGGCTCTTGTGTTGTGCCTATTCGTTTGTTATATCACATATCAAGCTTATTCGGTTGTCTTGAAGGTGACGCACGCTTTAATGCGAGAAAAGCAGTATGGGGCGATGATTGAAGGCATCGGATTGCACGAGTTTAGTCATCATGCTGACGAGGTTAGCAAAAAAAATGATTGGGATAAATGCGTTAAGGAAATCGAGAAGTCAAAATCTAACTTTTTACACATTTTGGGAGCTACTGGCTGGGAAACTTTTGGCTCCCCTCAATCTCCCCTGCATAAGTTGTTGATAAAATTTGATGGCCAAATCCGAATTTTGTTAATCAAAGAAGGGGGGGAGGGGTTTAAACATCGCACCTCTGTTTTGCATCATAACGAGGAGGATTACAAGCGAGAAATCATTGATACGATAGCATTTTGTAAAAAATTAAAAGTGGATTATGGAAAAGAAATTGAAGTGCGACAGTATGTGGAAGCACCAATCTGGAAAATGATCCAAACGGACAGATACCTTTGGCTTCAGTATTACGACCCAAGCAATGATGTAGAGAATACGCCAGTTTATACTTTGCAAACTAGAGATACACCTATGCTGAGTTCACTTTACTATCCTTTGACTAGGGTTTTTGAAAAGCGTTGGGCAGAGAAAACCACTCGATTAGTAAGCCTTGAGACGCCACCACAAACGAAAGTATCCCCAAAGAAAAATGCCGTGCAAAAGACAGCTACTGAGTAATCCGTGAGGCACGAAACCCAAGGCTTACCGCATCCATTTCCATCATCCATACACCTTTACCCCGCCAACATATTCATCACCAGCCGAATCATGGTTTCTTTATGCGTGGGATCGGATTCGGCGACCAGCAGGGCTAAAGCTGCCAAGCCGATGTCGTTAATCACGGGTTGCCCTGCGTCGTCTAATAACCGCCCATTGCGATTCAAAAAATCCACGAACAGGAATGCGCCGCTGCGTTTGTTGCCGTCGGAGAAGGGATGGTTTTTGATGACGAAATACAGCAAATGCGCGGCTTTGGCTTCGACGCTGGGGTAGGCGGGTTCGCCAAATACGCTTTGGTCGAGGTTGCCCAACAACGCGTCAAAGGCATCGCCCCGCTCCCGCGCAAACAAATCGGTGGCTTCGCCGCGTGCCATTAAATCAGCTTTTAACTGCGCCAAGGCGACGCGCGCTTCGTCCAAGGTGGGTAACGTGCCGCCGTGTTGTTCAGGCGGTTCGGTCAGCAAGCCTTCGTCGTAGCGTTGCAATAACAAAAAAGTCTGCGCATAGCGCGACACAATATCCACCAGCCCGCGCCCCATGTCGGCAGAGAGTTCGGGGCTTTGCACCGCTTTTTTCACTAATGACAATGCCGCTTCCAGCTCGCGGGCGTTGGTTTCTAAGCGTTGGCGATTGAGGGTGTAACCTTGGGTCAAATGCTCGCGCAGCAAGCGGGTTGCCCATTGGCGGAAGTGGGTTGCGCGTGTGGAATTGACGCGATAACCGACCGAAATTACCGCATCCAAATTGAAATGTTCAATTTGACGCACCACTTGGCGTTCGCCTTCTGGTTGAACTGTTTCCATTTTGGAAACAGTTGCCCCGCGCTCAAGCTCACCGCTGGCATAAATGTTTTTCAAGTGCTTAGAAATCGCAGCCTTTTGCACCGCAAACAAATCCGCCATTTGCTCTTGCGATAACCAAATGGTGTCTAACTCCAAGCGCACTTCAATTGAACCTGCTGCCGTTGCGTAAAACGAAACAGCGGTTGTTTTTGCGACTTCAAAAGCGGGATTTTGATTCATGTAAATTCTCCTTTTTTATCAATGCGCTAGATTCCCGCCCCCGACAAAAGCATTCGAGGGTAGGCTCTACGCGAGAATAACGAAAAAACCCGTGCTTGCTTAAGTCTTGCGATACAACTGGCTGCCCTGATTGACAAACTCAATCGCTTTGGCGGTCATGCCTTTTTCCAACGCAACTTGTTCATTCACGCCTTCTTTTGCCGCGAAGTCGCGCACGTCTTGGGAGATTTTCATGGAGCAGAAGTGCGGACCGCACATGGAGCAAAAATGCGCGACTTTGGCGGACTCTTTGGGCAGGGTTTCGTCGTGGAAGCTCTTGGCGCGGTCGGGGTCGAGTCCCAAATTAAATTGGTCGTCCCAACGGAATTCAAAGCGCGCCTTTGACAACGCGTTATCGCGGATTTGCGCCCCAGGGTGACCTTTCGCTAAGTCCGCCGCGTGCGCCGCGATTTTGTAGGTGATGATGCCTTCTTTCACGTCGGCTTTATTGGGCAAACCCAGATGTTCTTTCGGCGTGACGTAGCACAACATCGCCGTGCCAAACCAGCCAATCATCGCAGCACCAATCGCCGAGGTGATGTGGTCGTAACCAGGGGCGATGTCCATGGTCAGTGGCCCTAGGGTGTAGAACGGCGCGCCGTGACACCATTTGAGTTGCAAGTCCATGTTTTCTTTAATCATCTGCATCGGCACATGACCAGGGCCTTCGATCATCACTTGTACGTCGTGCTTCCACGCGATTTCGGTCAATTCGCCCAGCGTTTTCAATTCGCCCAATTGCGCTTCGTCATTCGCGTCGTAAATCGAGCCTGGGCGCAAGCCGTCGCCCAAGCTAAACGTCACGTCATACGCCTTCATAATTTCGCAAATTTCCTCAAAATGGGTGTAGAGGAAGTTTTCTTTGTGATGCGCCAAACACCATTTCGCCATAATCGAGCCGCCACGCGACACGATGCCCGTCAAGCGATTGGCGGTCATTGGCACATAGCGCAGCAGCACGCCCGCGTGGATGGTGAAGTAATCCACGCCTTGCTCGGCTTGTTCAATCAGCGTGTCGCGGAAGATTTCCCAAGTCAGGTCTTCGGCTTTGCCGTTCACTTTTTCCAAGGCTTGGTAAATCGGCACCGTCCCAATCGGCACGGGGGAGTTGCGGATTATCCATTCGCGGGTTTCGTGAATGTGTTTGCCCGTGGATAAATCCATCACCGTGTCGCCGCCCCAACGAATCGACCACGTCATTTTTTCCACTTCTTCTTGGATGCTCGACCCCAGCGCGGAATTGCCGATGTTGGCGTTGATTTTCACCAAAAAATTGCGCCCGATAATCATCGGTTCCACTTCGGGGTGATTGATGTTGGCGGTAATCACGGCGCGCCCTGCGGCGACTTCATCGCGCACAAATTCAGGCGTGATTTGCTTGGGCATGGACGAGCCAAAATTTTCACCCGCATGTTGGCGCAACATCATGGGCGACATATTTTCGTGGCGTTGATTTTCGCGAATGGCGATATATTCCATTTCAGGCGTGATGATGCCACGGCGGGCGTAGTGCATTTGCGTGACATTCATGCCCGCTTTGGCGCGGCGCGGCGCACGGCGTAAATTGAAGCGCATCTCGGCGAGTTCGGGATCATGCAGCCGTTGCTGACCGTAAGCGGAAGTCAGCGTTTCCAGCACTTCGGTGTCATTGCGTTCGGCAATCCAGCCATCGCGCACCGACGGCAAGCCCGAACGAATGTCGATTTTGACCGTGGGATCGGTGTAAACGCCAGAACAGTCATACACATAAATCGGTGGATTTTTTTCCGCGCCCATGCCGTCGGGCGTATCGGCTTGCGAAATTTCACGCATGGGCACGCGAATGTCGGGGCGGCTGCCCGTCACATAGACTTTGCGGGAATTGGGTAAAGATTGAATGGCTGCTGCATCAACATGCGCAGCGTCAGCGGTGAATTTGGTATTGGCGTTCATGGATGTTCCTAAAAAATCGGGAAGCATCGGGTGATAGCTTCCCTACGACGGCATTACCCGTACAGGTTCAAAGGGTGACTCTCACTCCGCGACGCGGAGACCCCCAGCGAGGTACGCAAGGTACTGGAAAGGCAGCAGAAGTGCAAGATAGCAGCAATTCTTATTTTGACTAAGCAGTCGTTTTTGTGGATACGAATTCATTTGTACATCGCCCGACAGGAAGAGAGATGCGTCCTGCATGCCTTATTCACAAGGACTTTACGTTGTTTTCGCTTTGTATTTTCTCTTGTTTGAGGTACTTTGCTCATAGTATTGCGCATTTAACTTCCACGCGCTTATCGTAAAATACGTTTCCAAATTTTTATTTTTTCAAGGAGTTTCATCATGAAATTACTGACTCACCGCACTACTTTAATCGCCTTGGCATTAGTCTCGCTGATGGCAGTCACGCGTTTTTACCATTTCGGCACGACATTGCATTTGCCTGATGCGTCATTGGCAATTTTTGTATTGGCAGGTTTTTTTATTCGCAGCCCACGTTTTTTGGCGGCGTTATTGTTGCTGGCAGGCGGGATTGATTACCTTGCGATCACGCAGTTTGGTGTGAGCGATTATTGCGTGACACCTGCCTACGGATTTTTAGCACCGATTTACGCACTGTTGTGGGCAACGGGGCGTTATGCCTCACAAGCCCACGCCCGCAATGGCGTGATGTTGGCGACATTGGCATTTGCGTCAGTGAGCGTGGCATTTGTATTGTCTAACGCGACGTTCTTTGCATTTTCGGGTCGCTATGCTGACCTAGGCGCGGTGGGATATGCACAGGAAGTGGCGCAATACTATGTGCCGTATTTGACCAGCGCGGCGATATATTTATTGCCTGCGGCCTTGTTGGCGGTTGTACTCCGTACCCGCCTTTCCGTTATTGCACGATGAGCGACACCGCGCACCAGCAACAAATGGCGCGCAAAAAAGCCGTGGTCGATGCGGCAATCGCGCGCGCCGATGAGGACAAGGGCTTGCTGGTGGTGCTGACGGGCAATGGCAAAGGCAAGTCCAGTTCGGCGTTCGGCATGGTGGCGCGCACCTTGGGTTATGGTAAAAAAGTTGGCGTGGCGCAGTTTTTGAAAAGTCGCCGTGACACGGGCGAGGAGCTGTTTTTAGGCAATCAGCCCGATGTGGATTGGCAGGTGTTGGGCGACGGCTTTACTTGGGATACCCAAAATCGAGAAGCGGACATTGCCAGCGCGCAACGCGGTTGGCAAGTGGCACAAGGTTTTCTGCGCGATGAATTGCTGCATTTGGTGGTGTTAGATGAGTTGACCTATTTGCTCAACTACGGCTATTTAGATGCCGCACGCGTATATGCCGATCTCGCCGCTCGTCCCGCGATGCAGCACGTTGTCATCACAGGACGCGCCGCCCCGCAAGCCTTGCTCGATCTTGCCGATACGGTGAGTGAAATTCAGGATGTCAAACATGCTTTCCGCGCAGGGGTTAGGGCTCAGGCGGGGATTGATTTGTAGGGCGTTTCTAGAAAACCGTCATTTTCGCGAATGAGCTTGCCCTCGAATACTTTAGCCGAGGGAGGGGATCCAGATTTTTAATGGGCTTCCACCTTTTCGGGGCGATAAATTGGGGGGGTGAGACTCCCTGTCGTTAGCTGTTTTTACAGGACTGACTAGGGGGGATTAAGCCAATTTGTGCAGGCGGTTTTTTGCCAAGTATCTGTTCAACCCCACTGCTTTCTGCGCACTCTTTCGTTCTTTTTGCCATCATTTCTTGAGACTGTGTAGATTTCATCGACTCAGCGATTTGACGCGTGACAGATGTCAGCTCCTCTAAATTTTTGGTGCTTTTTATGCGGGTTATATACTCGCTCATCACGCATTCGCACATGGTATGCATAACAGGATCAATCTCCTTTTTCCAGGCTGGATGCGCAGTCATTTCTTGCTTCGCCTCTTCTAGATCGGCATATTTCTTTCCGTCAGCGGCAGCGCGCTTCATCAAATCTTTTGCCGCTGCATCAACTATTGCCAGCACACAACCTTCTACTGCGACTATTTGTGTAAGCTCTTTCGTTTTGACAAACTCATCTTCTGTGTCTGCTGAGAAGGCGGGGTGACAACAAGCGAGAAGACTGACTGTCAGAAATAGTTTTTTAAGCATTATTCATTCTCCTTTACGTTGCCACCAAATGCCCCATCAGCAGTTTTTTGAGTACACCAATTGAGTTGGTCGCGCCCAAGCCCGTATTCCTTAACCACTTCATCGTTGGATCATTATTACCGAATAGTTGCTGTAATCCGTAGGTCGCGCCTTGCATGGTGTAGATGTCTTCTTTGCGTTGGCGGTTGTAGCGTCGCATCAGATGCGTATCGCCGCAATCGGGTTGCGCGCCGCGTGCCAGCAGGATTTTTGCCAATTGGCGGGCATCGCGAAAGCCTGTGTTCACGCCTTGTCCCGCCAACGGGTGCATATTGTGGGCGGCATCGCCGATCAGGGCGACGCGGGGCGCGCTGATGTGCGGCAATACCAACAAACGCAGCGGGAAGGCGACGGCGGGGGTGACGACGCTCAAATCGCCTAGGGTATGTTGCGACGCGGCAGCGACTTCGGCGCACAGTTCCTCGTTGCTTAACGCGGTCAAACGCGCGGATTGTTCGGGATGCACCGACCATACCATCGACAATTGGTTGTCGGGCAGCGGCAGCAGGGCTAAGATCCCGTCGGGTTGAAACCATTGGTGCGCAATGCCGCGATGCGGGCGGGTGCAGCGGAAATTGGCGACTACGCCGTGATGGTGATAATCCACGGGCGTAGCGAAAATCCCCGCCTGTTGGCGTACCCAAGAATCGCGCCCATCCGCGCCGACAATCAAATTCGCGTGGATTTCGCGTCCGTCGGTTAAGGTCAGCTGCGCCCCATCGTCCGCCAAATTCAAGGCGGCACAACGGGCGGGATGGAAAATCGTCAGATTGTCTTGTTCTTGCAGAACTTGCCACAACGCGTGATGAATCAGCCGATTTTCCGCAATCACCGCCAACTCTGGCACGCCCATTTCATACGCGCTAAACTCCAACGCCGCGCCTGTGTCACCAAACACCCGCATCATTTCCACGGGGGCGACGCGGCGCAAATCAACGTGTTGCCACGCGCCGATTTCGTCCAAATATCGCTGACTGGTGGGGTCTATCGCATAAATGCGGCTGTCCCAATCATGGTCGTTTAAAGTCGGGGCAGGCTGCGCTTCTACCAACGCCAAAGACAAGCCGCTGTGTCGCAATGCAGCAGCAAGGCTCGCCCCAACCAGCCCCCCGCCCACAATAATCAGGTCAAATTTCATAGTGCGGCATGATATACCAAGACAGGGGAGGCGGGCGGGTGAGGGTGCGCGAGGTGCTTAATTTTGCGCTGGTTTTGCGGATGCGAATTCGCCTAATGGATTGCGATATTGGTTAGCCGTGATGCTGTTTATTTGCGCGGTTCAGGTGGCTGGGCGGCAAGACTTAGCACAGGTCGTTGCTCTAATTGTTCTAGTAGCAAATTACTCAAAGACTGTACATTTTCGGTACTGTAATCGACGCTGGGGATGCCCGAACGATCCAATTTTAGTGGAATAACGCCCGCGCCCTGCAACTCGCCTTGAGGGCTGAAACGCACCTCTGCCACAATGGAATGCGCGAGTTTTCCTTGTGTAGAAAGCGAACGATAGCCGACAAAATTGCCCAATGAATAAAAAATGGGTTTGTTTCGGTACATTTCATAGGGGCGCACCACATGCGGTCCATGACCGAAAACCGCATTCGCGCCTGCGTCGATGACGAGATGGGCGAATTTCGTTAAATTGCCACGGTATTCATTCATAAAGTATTCGTCCCCTTTGGGCATACCCGAAGCCGACGCGCCTTCTTTTCCACCATGTACCGTCACTACCACCCAATCTGCCCGACTGCGCGCCTGTTGAATCTCGAACGTGATCCGTTGCGCATCGTTCATGCGGGTAAAGGTGGGGACATAGCTGTAATTCAAAAATGCGACACGGGTGTTGCGCACCTTGATAATTGCCATTTCTGCGCTTGGTACACCCATAGGTGCAATGCCCTGCGCCCGTAGTGCCGCAAGGGTGGATGCTAGTCCCTGTGCGCTAAAGTCCATCGAGTGGTTATTCGCCAAGGACATGACATCAAACCCCATGGCACGGAGCGTCGCGGCATAGCTCGTGGGCATACGGAAGCTAAACACGTTAGGGTTGGACGTATCTTTGCGCGCTTTGCCTTGGTCGGAAAGTACGCCTTCCAAATTGCCCACCACAATATCCGCATGGCGCAATTCCAGATGCAACGCGGCGATGCGCTGCCGATCCCTGACATTGGGTAGGCGACGTTCGGGGTAATCACTGCCCAGCACCACATCGCCCACGGCTCGAATCACGATTGGCTTGAGCATGGACGCATCGACAGTGGGCAAGTTTGTGTCGGGCGTAACCATCGGTTTAGATACAACGGAAGCAAATGCCGCTGACATCGCACTCCAGTAGGTGAAACCCGCCCCCATCACGCCCACCATCACAAACAACAACGCTCCCCGCCAAAAAGTGCGGGCGTGTGATACGGGCGAGGGCATCGCCCCCAATGCTTCCAATGTTTGTTTTGCTTCGAGGTCGTTGGGCATCAGCTCCACATACTGCTGCAAAGCCAGCCGCGAAATGCCATCAGGGAGGCGGGACACCTGTTTTTGTTTGACGGATTGTCCGCCGAGGCGCGCCAAAATCATGGCTTCAGTGCTTTGTCCACGCGCATATTTAACACGCACTAAAGCGCGTAATGCAGCGGAGCTTTCGAGTGTTGGACGTGGCGTGGTACTCATATTTGAATCGTTCTCGCGAACACGTTACCGTAGGCCGCGATCAATTCGTGATTTGGGGTTGTATTGACCGAGCGGGACAAAATCACGGGGGTGGAAATGGCAGATTGCCCCGCGCCGATGTCGTCCCAATATTGCCGACTGGCGGGGTTAATCGCAGCAAGGCTCGCCCCAACCAGCCCCCCGCCTACAATAATCAGGTCAAATTTCATAGTGGCGGCATGATATACCAAGACGGGGGAAGTGAGCGGAAGAGCATAGGTATCTACACAACTTCCAATCATTTTGGAATAAGGGTGTATTAAACTTTTCATTCAAAAACAACAAGATCCGAATGTCTGGATTTGAACCCAGACTCCCCTCGCCCACTTGTGGGAGAGGGGCAGGGGGAGAGGGTGCGCCGATGGCGTGAATTGCAGCCAAACAAGGGCATGTGCAACGCGCCTCTACAAATTATGAAGTATGTTGTTTTTAAATGAAATTCTACCCCCACCCTAACCCTCCCCCTGCTAGGGGGAGGGAACAAAGTTGTGTAGATACCTATGGCGGAAGAGGGGAGCCCTTCCTAATGGGAAATCTCGGCTAAAAGTTGATCGCTGCATCACTTGGTGATATAGTTTTCGCATTCTCAGAAAGGAATGTGATGTCCGTTTTCAAAACTAAAGTGTTTGCGCATTGGCAAGCCAAGGAAGGGTTAACCGACCAGTCGCTGTGCGCCGCCGTGGATGAAATGTCCAGAGGATTGATAGACGCGGTGTTGGGCGGTGGTTTGGTCAAAAAGCGAGTGCCGCGCTTGGGTGAAGGCAAGCGATCTGGCTTTAGAACCTTGCTGGCAACCAACACCCACGACCGTTGGTTTTTTGTGTATGGATTTGCCAAAAATGCGCGGGATAACATTGACCAGCGCGAAATGCAGGCGTTAAAACGATTAGCCAGTGTGCTGCTGGAGATGGACGAAAAGGCGACTGCCAAGTTATTGAACAACGAAGAATTAAAGGAGATTTGTCAATGAAAAATAGCATCCTCGATGCCGTGCATGAAACCGCCCTCGGCTTACATCGCGCAGGCGTTATTCCCGATGTCACCCTGCGTGAATTCGATAAATTGTGTTTACAACCCGTCCACCCGCTGCAACCCGCCCAAATCAAAGCCTTGCGCGAAAAAGCCAAAATCAGCCAAGCAGTTTTCGCCGCTTATCTGAATATCAGCGTTTCTACCGTGCAAAAATGGGAAATCGGTGAGAAAAATCCTAGCGGTATTGCCTTGAAATTATTGAATATTGTGGAACGGAAAGGCTTGGACGTGTTGGCTTGATGGCGTTGCGCGTGGAGCTGATGCTGCGCTTGCGCGAACGTTTGCAAGCGGATGGATTAACGCAACGCGAAGCGGCAAAACGGCTGGGCATCACACAACCACGCATCTCTTCCTTATTCAAAGGTGCGTGGCGCGAGTTCAGCATGGATAGTTATTGACCTTGGCAGAACGGGCTGGGCTGCATCCGCAGTTGAAATGGGGGGGCTTAAACCCACCCAACTCCATTTGTGACGAGAAGTGCCGAGTCAACCTGTCTGTTCGCATTCAATTTCTTTTTGCCAAGCGGAAACAGTTGATACATCAATACTAATAATTGGTCGTAATAGTAATTTTGCTAAAAACAACTCTAGGCGAACCCAAGGGGATTGTTTAATTGCAGGGGAGACAATCAAAACTATCAAATGACTTCTAAAGATGGCTCTAATAACAGCTAGTTGCTGATGCTTTAAATTACTTTCTTCTAACGCATGAATGAACGGTGTGCATACTTTTGATAAACGAGCATGAACGACAGTTAGTAAGTCGACTGTTACTAGACCATCGCGACGCGTATAGCTGACAAAAACATTCATTTTATGTAGCCGTGTATGAACAACTCCCATACAAACAAATCGGCGATAACTAAAAACGCATAAATCCACATTGAGTGATTTATGGTGGCATTTATAACCAGAGAAAAAGCTTTCATTGAACTCGACAACCAAGACGACTTTGCAATTAAACGCGAGAACCAAGATGATTTTGCAATTTTCTCCCCCTCATGTTGAGTGTTATTCTTTGGCTTTTGATGACGGGTTTTAATATCACTCCGAACCTTGTTCATCATGTCACGAAGCTTCTTTTGATAGAAATAAGCAACGGCATCAAGTATCCAAAATACAACGGGAATGATCAAGCCCGCTATAAAAAGTACATGTGCAAGATTATTCTTAGTAAAATTAACCAGAAAGGTTAAAACCACAAATTCAGTGGTGATGCAGAATTTTTTATATTCATAGCAAAACCCACTAATTTGTAAAGTGGCATTGTGTAGTTGATCTAATGTTTTCCAGTCAAGTTCATCGTCAATAGTTTTTACATACGGTTTCTTGATATTTGTTTGCATACAAGCCCCTCTAAAAAACGTTTTTATCCAATAAGGTCTTTATTTTAGAGATAAATAGCTGTGACAGTGTAAGATTTTGCCGTGGTTAAGATCCAATAGCGATTGAGCCGCTCCGCTTTCCCCTTGCTATAATCCGCCCCCTTTTCTCCCGCGCTCCTCACCATGTCTATTTTCCCTTACCTCGAACTGCTCGCCCCCGCTAAAACCGCTGCGATTGGGCGGGAGGCGATTTTGCATGGGGCGGATGCGGTGTATATCGGCGGGCCTGCGTTTGGGGCACGGGATAAGGCGGGGAATGAGCTGCGCGATATTGCCGAATTGGTGAGTTTTGCCCATCGTTTTCGCGCCAAAATTTTTGTCACCCTGAACACGATTTTGCATGATGCCGAGCTGGAAGCGGCGCGGCAGATGGTGTGGGATTGTTATCAGGCGGGCGTGGATGCGTTGATTGTGCAGGACATGGGCTTGTTGGAGCTGGATTTGCCACCAATTGATTTGCACGCTTCGACGCAATGCGACATTCGCACGCCTGAAAAAGCCAAGTTTTTGGCGCAAGTGGGGTTTTCGCAATTGGTGTTGGCGCGGGAATTAGCGGTCAAAGAAATTGCCGCCGTGCGCAAAGCCGTACCCGAAGACACCGTGCTGGAACATTTTATCCACGGCGCGCTGTGCGTGGCGTATTCGGGGCAGTGCAACATCAGCCACGCGCAAACGGGGCGCAGCGCGAATCGCGGCGATTGTTCGCAGGCTTGCCGTTTGCCTTACACTTTGCAGGACAAACAAGGGCGGGTGGTGGCGTATCAAAAACATCTTCTGTCGGTGAAGGACAACAATCAAAGCGAGAATTTGCGGGCGTTGATCGCGGCGGGTGTGCGCAGTTTCAAAATCGAAGGTCGCTACAAAGACGCGCCTTACGTCAAAAATATCACGGGGTATTACCGCCAATTGTTGGACGAAATTTTGACCGAACAGCCCGATTTGCACCCCGCGTCCAGCGGCAAAACGCAGCTTTTATTTACGCCGAATCCCGACAAAACCTTCCATCGCGGCGCGACGGATTACTTTACCAACGGGCGCAAAGTCGACATCGGCGCGTTTGATTCGCCGTCGTTTGTCGGGCTGCCGTTGGGCTATGTCAGCAAAATCGGCGAGGATTGGTTTGAAATCGACACCGCCGAGCCGATGGCGAATGGCGACGGCTTGAACTACACCCACCAGCGCGTGGTGCGCGGCATTCGTGCCAATAGCGCCGAAAAAGTGGGCAAATTCTGGCGCGTGTGGTCGAACGATCCGCTGAATACCTTGGTTGGGCTGCGCGTCGGGCTGGAAATTAACCGCAATAGTGACCATGCTTGGGAATTGTTGCTGACTCGGAAATCCAGCGAACGGCGGATTGGAGTCAGTGCGCACTTAGCCGAAAACCCTGATGGCATCTCATTAACTTTGCAAGATGAAGACGGCTATCGCGCCACGGCGCATTGGGTGGGCGACAAACAACCCGCGCAGCAACCTGATACTGCCGTTGAACAATTGCGTCAGCAACTTGACCGCTTCGGCACCAGCGAATTTGCCTTGCACGGCGAATTGACAGTGGATTGGTTGCAGCCGTATCACATCCCCAGCTCGGCATTGAACAAATTGCGCCGCGACGCATTGACCGAACTCGAAGCTGTGCGCGCCGCCGCTTATACCCGCGTGTCGCGCAAAGCCGAAGTGCAACCGCCACCCACTTACCCCGAAGCCAATTTGTCCTTCCTCGCCAATGTCTATAACACCGCCGCCCGCGATTTCTACGCGCAGCACGGCGTAAAACTGATCGAATCGGCGTTTGAATCGCACAAAACCAAAGGCGAAGTGTCGCTGATGGTGACCCGCCACTGCATCCGCTTTTCCCTCAGCCTATGCCCGAAACAAGCCAAAGGCGTGCAAGGGGTACAAGGCACGGTGCGCGCCGAACCGATGACGCTGGTCAGCGGCAAAGACGAGCTGCGCCTAGAATTCGACTGCCGCGCCTGCGAAATGCACGTCATCGGCTCGATACGCCCCAATATCCTCAAAAGCCCGTCGCCGTCGGTGGTGCCGCTGGAGTTTCATCCCAACAAGGGCGGCAAGGGAAAGTCTTCAAAACAAGCTGAGAGCTAATCACCCTTCGACAAGCTCAGGGCGAACGGATGTGATCCGCGCCTCACTCCCCTCGCCCGTTTACGGGAGAGGGGCAGGGGGAGAGCAACCGTGTTCCGAATCAAGCAAATTTTGCATTCCACGGAGTATTATTTTTCAACATTGAGTTCATGATGGTTAACAACTTTCTCATACAAGCAACGATAACAACTTTTGGCGGTTTGCC
>JAQTYN010000012.1 GCA_028688275.1 Gallionella sp.
TCGGTACGACGCTCCTTGCTCTCCCACGGGCTTGATGTCCCAGAGGGGTATCGAACTGCCGTACCGAACCAGATAAGATTAACTAACAAAAAACTAACCTTGTCTAGCAAACTAAGCATACAAGGGGACAAAACCGTCATGCGCGACGTTTCTCATTTCACCTTTCACTTTTCACCGCTTTTAAGGGTAAAAGGGTAAAAGTCCAAACCATAAGCTCCCTACGCTACCGCTACGGGAGCGTCCTGGCGAGACGGAAACCCGCAAAGTAGAGCCGCTCCGACGCGTCATACTCGTAGCGATACGCCGCGCGCACATCCTGAGGAATGTTGAGCCACGAGCCGCCGCGCAACATACGCCATGCACTCCCAATATCCCAAGCACGACCGTCATTGGGTGCGCCATCGTAGTCACTGTGCTTGGTATCTTGCACCCATTCGTAAACATTGCCGCTCATGTCGTATAACCCCCATGCATTGGCTTGTTTGCCGCCCACAGGGTGGGTTTTGCCGTCGCTGTTGCTGTCATACCATGCTACGGGATTGACATTATTGCCGCCACAGTACTTGGTGTCTTGACCCGCACGACAAGCGTATTCCCATTCCGACTCGCTCGGCAAACGATAGGCCTTGCCTGTCTGGGCGTTGAGCTTTTGAATAAAAAGCTGAATATCATCCCAAGTGGCATGTTCTACGGGGCAGTTGTCACCGCAGTCTTTGAAGTCACTAGGGTTCGTACCCAGCACCGCTTTCCATTGCCCTTGCGTCACTTCGGTTTTGCCTAACTGAAAAGCACTGATTTGGACTTTGTGCGCGGGCTTTTCGTTATCACGACAATCTGAATCCCGCCCGTCCTGACAGCCCATCACAAAACTCCCTGCGGGGATATTCACCATGTCCAGCTTAAACGACACCGTGGCGGGAAGGGCGTTTTGAACGGCGGTTTGAATCGGCGCGATGACTGCATCGACCGTTGCAACAGCGGATACGGTATTGCCTATAGGCGCGACTGGATTGGTTGATACCACCGCGCTCACTTTATTGGGAGCAATGGGCGGTGTTTTCTGCGCCACGGGCGGCACGGCTGAAGCGGTTAGTTTCTCAAGCGGTGGCAGCGTTTCGGGTAGTGGCTCTATCTTAGCCTCAGCAAACCACGCGAAATACCCAGCCACGCCCAGCAGCAACAGTTCCGCCGCCAACACCACCATGCCCCGCACAGGTTTCCCCCTCGCACCACGGGTACTCACCGCCAACCTATTCGCCATAAACGATTGAAAAACAAAATCTTGCGACAAGGTTTCGCTATGTTTCCACCACGCAGGCAGCAGGTGTTTGAGCAAGCTGGACGGGCTTTGTTGGGCAATGGCGAGGGTAAGGTCTTGTGCTTGGGCGGCTTGCCCTTGCAGCATGGATTTCAGCAACTCCGCCAGTTGGGCGCGTATCACTTGCTCGGCTTGCGGCGAGTCTGCTTGCAGCTTGTTGAGCAATGCCAAGCGCAACCAGTCAGGCATATAGCCATGCCGCAACCACGGTAAACGGGCGAGTGCTAACAACAGAGCTTCGTCGATTTTCCCCTCACCCGTTCGCCCTGATCCTTCGATTGGCTCAGGACTAAAGGCAAATGTCGAAGGGCTGTTTGCAGGGGAAGTTTGTCCTTCGACAGGCTCAGGACGAACGGGGTTTGTGGGTGTGGGGTCTGTGGGTGCGAATTTATTCGCACGATTTTCAGCCGTGGTGGGAGATTTCCAAAAAAGTGCGAATGAATTCGCACCCACAGGCAGCGGTTCAACGGCACGCGCTTGTCCCAAATACAAGGTCAATTGCCAATGCAATTCAGGATACACGGCGCAGGCGGCGAGCCAATTGAATCCATCTGGTTGCAAATAAACCTGCAGTTGCGACAAGAGTTCGGCAACAGTTTCATCATCAGGCGCATGGCGTTCGATAAAGCGCAGCGGGCGTTGTTGCAACAGCGCGGGGTAGTGGTCGGCTTGGTCGCGTTCGACTTGGGCGTGTGCTTGGTCGGATGAGACGTAGTTGACCAAGGTCGCCAAGCCTTGTTGCCCTGTCGCCAACACCACAAAGCCCGCTTGGTGCAGTTGTTGTTTGTAATAGTCCCAATGCGATGGCGATTCGGGCGTGAAGAGGAAACTTTGTTGCCATTCGTGGAATTTGGCTAACCACGGGTAAGGTTTGCCGTGGATAGGATCGACAAAATGGCGGCTGTCGCTGAAGATAATCAGGCGGTGGTTGGGGTAGCGCGCTTGCAGGGCATCGAGGCGGCACGGGACGGTGGGCGTGCGTTCGGCGTAGCAGCGGCGCGGGTCGCGGTCGAAATAGTATTTTTCGATAAACAGCCCAAAGTCTTGCAATTCTTGCAACAGCGATTGCACAAACGCGCTGAGTTGGTCGTTAAAACTGGCGCGGTCGATCAACACCAAGTATTCGGGCAAGGCTTTGATGGCTTGGTACGCAGGCGTGAATTGCCCACCCGCCGCGATGGTGCGCTTGACCGTGGCGGCGACATCCAGCAAGTGCGCGTCAAGGTCGCGGTGTTTGTGCAATTGCTGCGCGGTGCGGGCAAATGCCACGGATGAAAAAGGCTTAAGCGGAATTTCCTTGAAAAACTTATCCAGTTCAGGCGGTTTGCCTACGCGATGACGGGATAAAAAACGACGCGCATTGAGATAGGGCACGACGTACCACAACAGCGTGGCAATCAATAACGCGAGGACAAACCAGAAGGCGAGTTGAGCGGGGGGCGTTTTGGGAGCTTCGGGTTCTGTGGGGGTTTTACTAGATTCAACTTGAGACGCGGGTGTGGGCACGGGCGCGACTTTTACACCTGAAATGGTGATGGTTTCGGTGGTGGTCGTGGCATTTTGGGGGGCGACTTGTGGCGCGGGCACGGTCCAAATCGGGTGCAACAATAGCCCACCCATCAACAACGCGGGCAGGATCAAAATCAGGAAAAACAGCCCCATCACAAAATGGGTGTTTTTCTCTTGGTGCTGGAGTTTGCCCAGTATTTTGTCGATGGGTTTAACAGGCGAGACAGGCGGTGCGACAGATGTAAACCGCTCATCAAACAACCGATAAAACTCCGCCTGCTCTTGCGGCGAGCTACACAATATCGGCGCAATCACATTGCGCAACGCGCTGAAATCGCCATCCAGCAACCCCCGCCCCACCAACGACAACAACAGTGTATAAACCGCGCAATAGCTATCCACGCCAATGTTAAACCCCCGCCCATGCAACTCGGCAATGAGGGTTTGTAGTTGGTCGTACAAGTGGTCAACTTGGTCGGGGGTGGGTGGAAGCATTTTTAGTCGTGAGTGGTAGTCGTAGCCCGTATGTAATACGGGGTTTGCCGTGCATGATTCCCGTATTGCATACGGGCTACAGTCGGTCAATCATACTTAACACCGTTTTGCGGTCTTCTTCGTTTTTAATCAATACCGACAAGGTGTGGGTAATGGCAGCTTTTCTATCCGCCAAGGGATTGTCCTGATTGGGATAAATACTTTGCAAGGCGATGATCCAATTCAATAATTCAGCGGTGGCAGGCGGTTTTTGCAAGTTGCTGTCGCGCAGCTTTTTAAACACGCTCAACGCGTCTGCCATAAATGGGGAATTGGCAACGGTTTCGCCAAGGTGGGCGGCGATGATTCGCGTCAAGCCTTTATCATCGGGGAACGACAGGTGGTAATACACGCAGCGGCGCAAAAAGGCGGCGGGCAGGTGTTTTTCGGAATTGCTGGTGAGCACCAACACGGGGCGCAAATCAGCTTGCACTTTGGCATTGCTCAATTCAGGAATGCGGAAATACATGCCTTCGACTTCGTTCAAAATATCGTTGGGGAAATCGCGCTGGGCTTTGTCGATTTCGTCGATTAACACCACGGAGCGCGTGGCTTGATGATGTTTGACGAAATCTTCATTGACCAGATCTTTTATTTTATCAAAAGGATTCGCCCGCAAAATCGCCAAACCCAAAGCGTTGTAGGTCAAATAATCGCGGCTATTGAGCGAACCTTTTTGCGTTTGCGCGGCTTGAAAATGGCGTAAGTGGTCGTAAAAATAAAACAAATCCTTGGCGGTGCTGTTGGATTTGGTCTCAAATTTCAAAGGTTCAGGCAAGCCCAGATGATGCGCCAAGTGATACGCCAATTGCGTCTTCCCCGTCCCCGCCTCGCCCGTCACCAATAGCGGCTGCCCCAATAACAACGCCACATTGATCGCATCCACCAAGCCTTTATCAGGAAAATAGGGCGTGCGATTGAGCGATTTTTGATGTGGCGACGGAGGCAATTCCACAGGGGAAGTCAGTGGATTAGCAGGGGAATAGTAGGGGTAGCTCATGTTAAGTTCCTTGATTGGGGTAGCTCATGTTAAGTTCCTTGATTGGGGATTGCTCAAATGCTTGTAGATGAAATAGCTCATTTTGGAGAGCGTCATTTCTGCTTGCTGCGCATAGCATTTTTCGATTTCATTTTTTAATCCTTGGTGTATGCCGATGCCAAATTTCTCTAGTATTTGAAAATCTGAAGCCCATTCATCAATATCTTCCTGCGAAATCCCTCCGACTTCAGGCAACACCACCCCATGCAATCCCAAATGCTCAAAGTTTAAATTTGCGAGTGTTTCTTTGATGGTCACATTAGGGTCTTTTTTGCCACGAACACGATCAAGCCAAGTCATCTTGTAAGGTTCAAGGTGGATAAACAAACAAATCAGAATGGGATAGTCCTGTTGAGGGGCGGCTTGCCACTGTTGCCAGAATGCCAGAAAACCATGAATTAAATTTTCAGCTCCATAACGCACATAATCACTCGTGGATAAAGCGGTATCTATCACAACGGGAGCTTTCAAGTTTTGGATGCTCTCGCTAACAGGCTTTTCACCCTTGGGTTCAAATTTTTCCTTCAATTCCGCTTTGATACCGTCGTGCAAGTGAGTCGCATTTTGAGGATTTTTATTCCCTATAGGCTTATGCACTGCATCTTTATAAAAAATGCCATATGGATGGTCATCACTAATAGCGGGTTGAATCGTGCTGACAAAGATGTCTTTGCCGCAATTTTCCTTCTCTCCATATACGATGCAAACCAAGGGCACTTTGAAATCATGATGATTTTGGATGGCATGCCGTAGCAATCTACGATGCTCTTTGCGATCTAGGAAATAGGTCAGCTCTCCCGATATTGGCTGGGAATATGGCTTGTCTGAGGAGGGGCTGCCCGTGTAGTAATTATTTTGCGTCCCGATTTGATTGGCATCCCTGCCCGCCTGAGTAATATCACCCTTCGCTTCATTCGAGGTGAAATTGCCGCCTACTGTGCCGATATTGGTTTCTTTTTCGCTCACAAAATCACTCCAAACAAAGCGGCAAGGGGGGTGATGACGGGGGCGAGTTTGCGACTAATGTCAGCAGCTTTTTCGCCAAAATCTTTGGCTTGGTCGAGTAGTTTGCTGGTGGTGCTTAGGCAATCGCTGACGCTGCTGGTGTGTTGCGGGGTGGCGGCTTGGGCGGAGGGAAGGGCAGCGGCTTGTTCTGACAACGACTTTAATGCTTTGATTTGTTTTAATAATTCCACAGACAAGTCATCTTTGGCATCATCATTTTGCGTATCGCTGGTGGCGACTTCACTTTGTACCGTGCGCAACTGAAGGCGCAAATTGTCCAATGCTGCGAGAAATTGCGCTTTGTCCGCGTCCTGTTGAAAGCCGAGAAAGGCGTTGCCTTGCACCACATCCCGTCCCGCTTGGTTAAGATTGCCGCCCGCTTCGTTGATGGTCACATTGCCGCCGACCTTGCCGATTGTGTATTTTCCCATGCTGTTCTCCCCTGTGCGCTGGGCATGGATTTTGGCGGATTCTGGCAAGGGGCGCAATCCTTATTGTGCTGAGGGTTTGCAGCTCCGAGCACATGAAAATTCGCTGTCGCTTTTTGCCTGTTTCCTATGCAAAATTGCACATTCAACCCGCTGTTTATCTGGGATAATCTCGCCCCTTCCTTTTTCTGTCATCAACTGGAGTATTTATGTCTGGGAATTTGTTTATTATCAGCGCGCCTTCTGGGGCGGGGAAAACCAGTTTGGTACACGCTTTATTGGACATCAACCCGCATATTGATTTGTCGGTTTCTTACACTACACGTGCGCCACGGGCGGGGGAGCACGATGGGCGGGATTACCATTTCGTCACTCGTGAGACATTTATCGAGATGTTGAATCACGGTGATTTTTTGGAAAGTGCTGAGGTGTATGGCAATTTTTACGGCACATCACAAGCGTGGATTTCCAATGAGCGTGCCCGTGGACGGGATATTTTGCTGGAAATTGACTGGCAAGGTGCTGCGCAAATACGCGGTTTATTCCCCGAAGCGATCAGTATTTTCATTCTGCCGCCGTCCATAGAGGCATTGGAACAACGTTTGGTTGGACGTGGCAAAGATGATGCGGACATTATTGCGCGCCGTATGGCAGCCGCGCGTGAAGATGTGGCACATGTAGCGGAATTCGATTATGTTATTATTAACGACAGTCTGAATGACGCGCTACGCGAATTGAACGCTGTGGTACTCTCTGCCAGAGTGCAAAGTGCAGTGCAATTGGCACGTCATCAAATTTTAATCAATCAGTTACAACAATCGGAATAACATCATGGCTCGTATCACCGTTGAAGAATGCTTACCTTTCATCCCTAATCGTTTTGAATTAACCCTGACTGCTGCGTATCGTGCTCGCCAATTGGCGAATGGCGCGACGCATCTGACTGACGAAGTCAGCAAAGATAAACCTACTGTTGTTGCTTTGCGCGAAATTAGCGAAGGCAAAGTCGGTAAAGAAATCCTGAATCGCGGTCACGCATAAAGCAAAACCGTCTGACACCTTGCACGATAAACACTGAATATGGCGGATATTGTTTCAGCAGAACAGCTCATAGAAGAAGTTTCATCCTACCTGAGTTCTCAAGATATCGAGATGGTTAGGCAGGCAATTGAGTTTAGTCGCGTTGCACATGTGGGGCAGACGCGACAGTCGGGTGAGTCTTACGTCACACACCCGATCGCGGTCGCTCGCATACTCACGCCATTTCGTTTGGATGTGCAGACCATCGTTGCTGCTTTATTGCATGACGTGGTGGAAGACACGGACATTACGACTGAAGAAATTGCGGCTAAATTTGGCAAAGGTGTCGCTACCTTGGTGGATGGCTTAAGCAAGCTGGATAAAGTGTCTTTTGAAACGCGGGAAGATGCGCAAGCAGAAAATTTCCGCAAAATGCTGATGTCGATGGCGCAAGATGTTCGTGTTGTGCTCATCAAGTTGGCCGATCGCTTACACAATATGCGCACCTTGGGGGCGATGTCTGATGATAAGCGTGAACGTATCGCCGAAGAAACACTACAAATATATGCCCAAATTGCTTACCGCATGGGGTTGCATGATATTTATCAAGAATTACAAGATTTAAGTTTTAAGAATCTGCATCCAAAGATATACCAAGAATTGTCTGATGCACTCGCCATTACGCGTAATAAACGTCGTGTGGTGCTGGATGAAGTGAAAAAGAAGCTGGAAGATAGACTCAAAGAGCATAATATTCTTGCCGCTGTATCTGGCCGTCAAAAAAGCTTTTTTAGTATTTATCAGAAGATGCGTGAGAAATCGCTCGCGTTCAACGAAGTATTCGATGTTTTTGCGTTTCGGGTTTTAGTCAATACGCTACCTGAGTGTTACCTCAGCTTAGGCGCGCTGCATAGTTTGTATAAGCCTATGCCAGGCAAATTTAAGGACTATATTGCCATTCCTAAAGAGAATGGCTATCAGTCGTTGCATAGCACGTTGATGGTGCCACCCGAAAAAATCAGCAAAAATCATCCCACTTTCAATTCAGATGCGGTGAGCCCCTCTGAAACTCCCATCGAAATACAAATTAGAACGCACGAAATGCACAAAATTTGCGATGTGGGTGTGGCATCTCATTGGTTGTATAAGAGCGGCGACAATACAATTCGTGAATTTCATCAGAATACGCATAAATGGTTGCAAGAGTTGTTGGATAGACTCAACCGCAGTGGCGATTCTTCAGTGTTGATGGATAATTTGCGCGTCGATTTATTTCCAGGCGAAGTGTATGTATTTACCCATACGGGGAAAATTCGTTCTTTGCCGCGCGATGCAACCGCACTGGATTTTGCATACAACTTGCATGAAAAAATTGGCACACATTGCACGGGCGCAAAAGTGAATCATGCCGTTGTGCCGTTAGATACCATATTGTTCAATGGAGATCGTGTCGAGATTCTGTTGGATGACGAAGCTGAGCCTAAACTGGCTTGGTTAGATTTTGTCACCACTGCACGAGCACGGAGTTACATCAGTCATTTCTTCAAAACTAAGTACTACGATGAGATGGTCGAAAGAGGCAGAAGTTTGCTAGAACAAACATGTCTTGCGATCAACATCGTACTTCCTGAGATCAAGGAAGCGCAGTGGCAGAAGCTCCTCAAAGATACCAAGGTCAAAACACGGGAAGACATCCTGTCGGATATTGGGATTGGTGATCGCCACGCGGTATTGGTCGCACGTAGGCTGGCGCAGGCATCCGACATCAATCTGGGTGATATGGCGCAGAAACTACCCGCTATTGTCATTAAAGGTACGGATGGTGGGCCGATACGTTTTGCGAATTGCTGCAATCCGATACCTGGCGATCCAATTATCGGCGAGTTCCAGCGTCGCAAGGGGCTGTTGGTACATACGCAAGATTGTCCAAGTTTGCAACGGGGTTATAGTGTGCCCAGTGCTTTAAATTTGGAATGGGATCACGACATTAAACGCTTGTTCCCTGTGAACTTCAGCATTCAAGCGCACAACCAGCCTGGGGTATTGGCAAAAGTGTCGGCGGCGATTGGTGATGCAGGTTTCAATATTGAAAACCTCAACATGGACAATGAAGGAAAATATGCTTGGTTGCATTTCACGTTGAAAGTAAGCAATACGCAGCAACTCGCGACCATCAAAGAAGGTATCCGAAAATATCCAGAAATCATCGCTGTGATACGAGAGAAAGAAAGCCCTGCAAAATAAAAAACAGCCCGCGAAGTCCGTGGGCTGTTTTGTTAAGGTTGTTGAGTCTATTAGTCGTTAGCCTCTAGTTAGTCGCGCAATATGCGCAGCACATACACAATTATTTGCAATAGGTTCATGTGGGTATGCTTGTGTTTATATTTGGCTAACTAACGACTAACGACTAATTCCAATTCTATTTAGAAATAGAATTTATTATCCAATTCCATCCTGCAATGCTGCGCATACGTTCAGGACTTAATTCAAAACTTTTCAGCGCAGCTTCAAGATGCGTTTCAAGTGCATCCATGCTGTCGAAGGCGCGGTTGTGGAAAAACTTTTCACGCAACTCATCCCACACATGCTCTTGCGGATTGAGTTCGGGCGCGTAGGGCGGCAGCAATACCGTGCGTATGTTGTCAGCCAACTTAAGTTCCCGACTTCGATGCCAACCCGCACCATCAATGACCATGACAACATTCTCATCTGGATAGCGTGCAGTAATTTCGTTCAAAAACAATTGCATACAATGACCGTTGACTTGAGGCAAAATCAACGAATCAAATTTCCCATCCACTGGACTGACCGCAGCATAAGCGTAGGTGTATTGTTGCGTCAGCATGGCGCGAACCATGGGACGATGCGGTTTTTTGTCCCAGCAGTGACGCACATCACTGATTCTGCCAAAGCGCGCTTCGTCCTGAAACATCAATCTGAGCGGACGCGGTACCGCAAATGCTGCTATTTCTGCTGACAACCGCTCGGAAAGTTTTTTTTCCACGCCTCTTGCGCCAACGGATCAGATTGTGGATGGCTTTTGTCAGGTACCAGCTTGCGCCAGCCATGGCGAGCCAGCATTTGATACAACGTGGACAGTGCCATAGACTTGCCCAGCTTTGCCTCGACCAATGGCTTCAGAGGCGGAACAATCACGATGCCGCCTACCGCCGCCTGCGCCAATACCTCGTCAAGGATTTCGGCTTCCCTTTCCAAACTGGCTTTGGCTCGGTTTCGCAATGCCCGTTTACCGCGCTTGGCTTTTTCTTCACCGCTCAATGTCCGCGCAAACTGCGTCCGCATCGTGCAGGTCACACCCACTGAGCGACCAATCGCCTCCGCTGTTTGCGCCAAGCTTAACCCTAACGCCAATGGCAGAACTATCGCTTGCGCTGCGCGTAGCTCGTCCGCCGTTTTAGCTTTCTTCAGCAGTTGTTTTGCCGCTTCCAACTGATCTGCTCCACCCGCTTTTCGTGCCATGATCGCCCCCTTATGTTGAGGGTTATATTATTGCTGTTTTTATATGCAATTGGAATAACGACTAACAGCTAGCGACTCTATACTCGATTATTTGTACGCAACACCTTGCTAACGAACAGCTTATTACCGCTATTCTGAGCTCATCCACCCCTTTATTGCATCTATTTGTCGATATTGTGTCAGATCAATATGCAACGGCGTGATTGAAACACGATTTGATGCAATTGTGTGAAAATCTGTTCCTTCGCCCGCATCTTGCGCCTTACCTGCCGCGCCCACCCAATACACCGTTTCACCCTGTGGATTACTCGCTTTAATCACAGGTTCCGCTTTATGGCGTTTACCTAAACGGGTAACCTGCATCCCTTGTAATTCTGCATATGGCACATCTGGCACGTTCACATTGAGCAACCAAGGCTCTGAGTGTGTTTTCAGGGCAAAGCGTTGCACCAACTCTACCGCAACTTGGGCAGCCGTTTCGTAATGCGTCAAGCTTTTACCGACCAATGACAGCGCGATAGAGGGAATACCCAACAATAAGCCTTCCGTTGCCGCTGCAACCGTGCCTGAATAAATCGTATCATCTCCCATATTTGCGCCTGCATTGATGCCCGAAACCACCATATCAGGTTGATATGCCAACATGCCAGTAACGGCGAGATGGACGCAATCGGTTGGGGTGCCATTCACGTAATAAAATCCGCTCGTTGCTTGCCGTAATTTAAGAGGCCTGTCCAAAGTTAAGGAATTGCTCGCACCGCTGCGATCGCGCTCAGGGGCAACCACCACCACTTCCGCTACTTTACTTAAATGTGCCGCGAGACAGGCTAAACCAGGCGCAAAATAGCCGTCGTCATTGCTGATTAAAATACGCATTTTGGAGATCCTTGCGTGAGTTTAGAAGTTAAAATGGACAGAAGCACGCAATTAAAAAAACCAGCCTAAGCTGGTTTTTTTAATTGCGCTGAACAACGTATTATTTATTGCTTGCGAACAACTGTGTCAACATCCATCCAGCAAATGCGATTGCCATTGCCATTGTACCGACGGCGCAGATTGTAGCGATAATACCCATTTTTTTCTCCTCCCAAGAGATTACATTGAACACAACAACTAAAAAACGACTAGGCGTGAATCGTAGCATAATTTTCCATGTCCACAAGGTCTTTTCGCGATGCAAAATACAAATAACATGCTCATTTCCCAGTAAAAACATCGACCATTTTTCCTCTTATTCACCTTTTGACTCACTGGTTTAGTAAGGTATCGTATAAAAACACACCCTAATTTCGGTTAAACTGCACGCCTTACGATTGAACGAGATTGAACTCATGTCTGGGAATACTTTTGGTACGTTATTTACCGTCACTTCTTTTGGTGAATCACACGGTGCGGCAATTGGCTGCGTGGTCGATGGTTGCCCTCCAGGTTTGTCATTATGTGAAGCGGATATTCAACTGGAATTGGATAGACGCAAACCTGGCACCTCCCGTCATGTCACACAACGTCGCGAGTCCGATACCGTTGAAATATTATCTGGGATATTTGAAGGCAAAACGACAGGCACGCCCA
Source organism: Gallionella sp. (assembly GCA_028688275.1). Classification (GTDB taxonomy): domain Bacteria; phylum Pseudomonadota; class Gammaproteobacteria; order Burkholderiales; family Gallionellaceae; genus Gallionella. The sequence goes on from JAQTYN010000012.1 coordinate 11,906, forward strand.
TTGCCCTACTCATCCGCAATGAAGACCAGCGCAGCAAGGATTACGGCAATATCGCCGAGACGTTCCGCCCTGGACACGCTGATTACACTTATACCCAAAAATATGGCGTACGCGATCATCGCGGCGGCGGGCGGTCTTCCGCACGCGAAACAGCGGTGCGCGTGGCAGCGGGAGCGATTGCTAAAAAATGGCTCAATGAACGCTATGGTGTCGTCATCCGTGGCTATCTGTCGCAATTAGGCGACATAGAGCTCCCTTTCCAGAGTTGGGACGGCGTGAACAGCAACCCATTTTTCTCCGCCAATGCCGACAAAATTGCTGAACTGGAAAGCTATATGGATGCGCTACGCAAGTCAGGCGACTCTATTGGCGCGAAGCTCAGTGTTGTGGCAGAAAATGTGCCCGTCGGTTGGGGCGAACCCGTGTATGACCGTCTGGATGCCGAAATCGCCTACGCACTGATGGGCATCAATGCCGCTAAGGGCGTGGAAATTGGTGCAGGTTTCGGTTGTGTGACCCAACGCGGCAGCGAACACGGCGATGAAATGACCCCCAACGGCTTTTTATCCAACCACGCGGGCGGGATTTTGGGCGGCATTTCCACAGGGCAATCCATCGTGGCGCACGTCGCCATCAAACCCACCTCCAGCATCCGCATCCCGCGCCAGTCGATTAACCGATCAGGCGAAGCCATGATGGTTGCCACCGAAGGTCGCCACGACCCTTGTGTAGCGATCCGTGCCACCCCGATTGCCGAAGCGATGTTGGCATTGGTATTGATCGACCACGCTTTACGCCATCGTGCGCAAAATGCAGATGTGGTATGTACGACACCGAAAATTCGATGAATACGATACGTTCACGCGCGCTTAGAAAAACCTGCGAATGAATTTGCACCTACACCATTACGCCCCCCTCGCCCGTTTACGGGAGAGGGGCAGGGGGAGAGGGAATTTGCCACTAGGAGAGCATCATGGCTTTGCCCCCACTAGACAGTTTCAATGACGACGACTGGTCAGCCGTGCCACCCTTTGCATTGACGGCTTACACGATCGCGGCGGTGTTGATTTTATGGCTGGCAAATACAGGCGAGGGATGGGTGTTTTTGCTGGACAGTGCCAATCTGGCATTCCATGAGGCAGGGCATCCTATTTTCAGCATTTTAGGCGAAAGCATCACCGTGTATGGCGGCACGATGGGACAGCTCGCCTTTCCGCTGGTCGCCGCGTGGACGTTCCGCCGTCAGCACGTGACGGCATCGTATGCCTTTTCACTGCTGTGGCTGGGTGAGAATTTGTTCAATATCGCCCGCTATATGGCGGATGCGCGCGCCCAAGTCTTGCCCTTGGTTGGCAATGGCGAACATGACTGGACCGAAATTTTCAGTCGTTGGCACGTATTGGGCAGCGACACCACCATTGCGGGCTTGGTGCGTTTTCTGGGTTGGGTCATTATTATCAGCACAGGACTGTGGTTAGCCTATCGCAAACAACAAAATGACTGATTTCAGCCGCTTTTTCACCCTAAATTCCTGAATAACTGCCGCCTCCCCTGCGCGCAGTGTTAAAATCGCGCTCCAAAATTTTTCCAGATTGAGTTTGTCATGCTTTCCACCGCGAATATCACCATGCAGTTTGGGGCTAAGCCCTTGTTTGAAAACGTGTCCGTCAAATTTGGCGACGGCAACCGCTATGGGCTAATTGGTGCGAATGGTTGCGGCAAATCGACCTTTATGAAAATTTTGGGCGGCGATTTGGAGCAAACATCGGGCAATGTGATGTTGGACAAAGACGAACGCTTGGGTAAATTGCGCCAAGATCAGTTTGCTTACGAAGACATGCGCGTGCTGGATGTGGTGATGATGGGGCATGGCGAAATGTGGGCGGCGATGTCCGAACGTGATGGGATTTATGCCAATCCCGATGCGTCCGAAGAAGATTACATGCGCGCTGCGGATTTAGAAGCCGAATTTGCCGAATACGACGGCTACACCGCCGAACCGCGTGCGGGCGAATTGTTGTTGGGCGTGGGCATTCCCATTGACTTGCACCACGGCCCGATGCGCGAAGTCGCTCCTGGCTTCAAATTGCGGGTGTTGTTGGCGCAAGCCTTGTTCTCCAATCCTGACATTTTGTTGTTGGACGAACCGACCAATAACTTGGACATCAACACCATTCGCTGGTTGGAAGATATTCTCAATGCGCGCACCTGCACCATGGTGATTATTTCCCATGACCGCCATTTCTTGAACAGCGTGTGTACCCACATGTCCGATTTAGACTACGGCAAAATCACCACCTACCCTGGCACTTACGACGAATACATGATGGCGGCAACGCAAGCGCGTGAGCAACAATCCGCTGACAATGCCAAAGCTAAGGAAAAAGTCGCGGAATTAAAAGCCTTCGTGGCGCGCTTCTCAGCGAATGCGTCCAAAGCCAAACAAGCGACTTCCCGCGCCCGTCAAATCGACAAAATCAAAATTGAGGACATCAAGCCGTCCAGCCGCCAATATCCGTTTATTCGCTTTGAATACGATGAGCGCGAAAAACTACATCGTACCGCCGTCGAAGTGCAACACATGTCCAAAGGCTTCGACAAGATGTTGTTTTCCAATGTCAATTTCCGCATCGACGCAGGAGAACGCGTGGCGATTATCGGACCAAATGGTATCGGCAAAACCACCTTGCTGCGTTGCTTGGCAGGCGATTTAGCCCCTGATACAGGCGACATCAAATGGACGGAAAAAGCCAAAATCGGCTATTACGCCCAAGATCACAGCGCGGATTTTGCCAAAGACGAAGTGATGACCGACTGGATGACGTGGTGGCGCGGCCCGAATGACGACGACCAAACCGTGCGCGCCACCTTGGGACGCTTATTGTTTTCAGGCGACGACAGCAAGAAAAATGTCAAAGTGTTGTCAGGCGGCGAAAAAGGACGGATGTTGTTCGGCAAGCTGATGTTGCAACGCAACAACGTGTTGCTAATGGATGAACCGACCAACCACATGGACATGGAATCCATCGAATCGCTCAACACCGCGCTGCTGGAATACAAAGGCACCGTGCTGTTCGTCAGCCATGACCGTGAATTCGTCAGTTCCTTAGCCACACGCATTATCGAAATCTCCAGCAAAGGTGTGACGGATTACCACGGCACGTATGAAGAATACTTGCGCGATCAAGGAGCAACGATTTAGTACCAATTCCCCTCCCCCTAGCAGGGGGAGGGTTAGGGTGGGGGTAGAAATGGTTCATTACAGCACAACGCTTCAACCCCCATCCCAGCCTTCCCCCTGCTAGGGGGAAGGAGTTGCATATATATTGATTATTTTCAAATCATCATGTTAGCTCTGTTTTTTCTAGGTGCATCCGCCTGCGTGCATGAAAGGCTTATCAAGACATGCAACCTAGCATAGGTGTTTTTGATTCTGGTGTCGGCGGCTTGTCCGTGCTGCACCATATTCGCCACACGCTGCCGCATCATTGTTTAATTTATGTTGCCGATTCGGGACATGTTCCCTACGGCGACAAAACGCCTGCTTACATCACCGAACGCTCACACATCCTCACTCGCTTTCTGATCGAACAAGGCGCGCACGCCATTGTCATCGCCTGCAATACCGCCACCGCCGCTGCGGTTGCCAGCTTGCGTGAGCACTTCACTTTGCCCATCATCGGCATGGAACCCGCCGTCAAACCCGCCGTTGCAGCGACCCATCGTGGCGTCGTCGGCGTATTGGCGACCATAGGCACCTTAGAAAGTGCCCGCTTTGCGGCGTTGTTAGGAAAATATGCGGGGGCAGTGGAGATCGTCACCCAAGGTTGCCCAGGGCTGGTAGAACAAGTTGAGCGGGGCGAGTTGCACACTCCTAAAACGCGAGAATTAGTTGCACGCTATGCCTTGCCGCTATTGGCTCGCGGCGCAGATACCTTGATTTTAGGCTGCACCCACTATCCCTTTCTCAAGCCGCTGATACGCGAAGTCGTGGGCGAACATATCACCCTCATCGACACAGGCGAAGCCGTTGCCCGACACCTCAAAATGCGCATCCAAACCGAATTGTCGCCCCACTTTTCACCCGCCGCCATGCCCCCAGACGCGCAATTTTTCACCAGTGGCGACGTGGTACGCGGCAAGGAAATTATGTCGTTGTTGTGGGGAAATGAGGTTGAGGTTAGGGCTTTACCACTACCGTTCGCCTGAATTTAAGGAAAAGACATGGAAACCAGCGAATCACAAACTGACTTCATCACCCGCGCTTTGCTTGCTCGTGATGAAGCCAAAGCGACAGGCGAGTATTACAGCGCGGAGGAGGTGCTACGCGAGTTGGATGATTTGTTGGCAAGCGTATCCACAAACCATTCAACTTGCGAGAAATTGGTCAAGTTTTGCTATGGCGAAAAAACATAAATTTTTCACCCAGTTTGCCTATGATTTTTCAATCCGCCGACTATAATGCTTCGCCAGCATGCGCTCACGCACCACTTCCAGCAGCATGGGAGCGTGGGGTGCTGAGTTAGCAGGAGAGGGTGGCCTGTTTAAATTTCGATGTAATTTTAAATCATAGGGTTACAGTATGGTAGGACATCTTATACAGAACACTCCACTTACTTATACAGAAGAAGCCTGTCTATTTCACGTTATGCGTTACCTACGGAGATCCTATAGTGGCAGAGATGATAATTACTTCAACGCAGGAAAGAGCCAACGATATTTCGCTTGAAATTCTGTTTTCAGGCCCACTTTCCCTTCTTGATCCACGACACCCAGCAATTGATGAAAACCTACAAAAGCAAATTTTGTTCGACCGATACCATAAAAAACTGGTTGCGGACGGGCTTGAAACGGGGCACTTCTTTTACGATAACGAAAATCAATTAAAATTTCAGACTAAACTCCCAATTTATTCTTTTGCTGGCTTTATATTTGAAGCTTACGCGGTCAATATTTTTAACGAAAATCTAAGAACCATAGGCAAGAGTGCCTTCTCATGGTGCACAAACAGAACACAATGCAAAGATGAGTACATAGATCAGTTTAAGGTGATAGGAACTGGATTCATAACAACTAAAAGCCAACACCCAAATTTTTACGCACCTCAAAACAATCTCGACCTTATATTCATAAAAAGGAACAATAACAAGAGTGTTAATGAGCCAGCAACCGTGCTGGGTACGACAAATACGGCAGGCATTCAGATAAAGGCCATTACCAGATCAGAGGAAATCGAAATAATTGAGCCCATAAGATCTGGAAAATACTCGCATGTCTTGACATTTCTTCGTCATGCGGACGGCGTTCACAGCTACAACCGCTGCATGGACGCAATCAATTCAATGTACAAAAGAGGTTCTTTGCAATTATCTGAAAAATATCACATTGAATCCCGCATCGCTTATCCAGAAATGTTTGGAATAGATCAGCGAAACGTTGACGACTACTACAATTATGTTTCGTATTGGTTTTCTGGCCATGCAAAACCAGATCAATTCATTACGGAAGGGGTTGGCTTGGAGGTCAAGGGGTACAAGTATTCAAATGGCTTACTTGTACCAAATAATTAAAACCGCATATACCTTAATGTGCTAATGGATGCCGTCGATTTACAACGCCCAGAGCTATTGCCCGATGCCCTTCGAGCACTGCTCAAATCTATTGAGGCACTTTGCCGAGATGAGGAGTTTTCTGAAGAGCTACTGACGCACCCTGAGGTTCGGAACGTTGTCATTGAGCTTGATAACTACTGCATGCAACGACAAGTTCTTGGTATTCATTACACGCGAGCAATCCGTGCCAATATTGAACAAAAAGGGCTAGTGGTTCGTACAGGTGCCGAAATACGTAATGAGTTTGTCGAACAGTTTGGTCATATATTCGAAGTGGCCGAGCTGGAGTGGCTCCAAAACAAATGGTCGTCACATCAAGCTACGCAAGTGAAAATCCGAGACTCAATGCTCTGGTTTAACTTTACCCTCAGCGCATTTGGTGGCCTAGGCTCTAAATATCTTCTGGGTATGTACGGTGGTGAGCAAATCAACATGGGTATCGAATTCGACACGCCAATTGGGAATAAGCTTGCGAGCATAGGCGAACCACTTGTAGTCAAGTGCGCTCTCGACCCTCAAAAAGTGAGGACATCTATTGAGCATCCATGGGGAAAGATATTGGTATCTTCATTTCACTTGAGTATTGTGCCGAACGCATATCGCATCGACCAAGACGGAAGAGTTTTAGAGTCAATATTGCCTAGGGACTTAATCGTTGAGTCTGCATGTAAATCCTTCGGTCAAGCGGATCTGGCTTATCTTAACTTCAAGTAGCTCCCTTATTTCTCTAAATGGATCACGATGTCACCCCGAAGAAAGCTCATTAAAATCGAGGAATTGGCCGACATCATGGCCGTACATCACCAAGCCGAAAACACTCAAATTCATGTCATTGAGTTGCTGCTTTTCGGGTTTGCATATTCAAGTCGCTATATCCAGTTAAGGACAAACGCTTATCTTGAAAAATTGCAACATGATGATTTCAAAAAAGAGATTTGCGCGCACCCTTCTCGGTTTGGCATCAAATTGGAGTTCGGCTCAGATCTTGAGCAGGAACCTGACGGCACAATTTTCTACATGGGTGAGGTTGCTGAAGGGGATGAACCCGCGTAGGGAGCAATCGTTATTGCGCCGTATGTGATTCGTTTTGCCATTAACCATTCGGCGCAATGCGCTTCGCTTATTGTCGCGCAATAGCGGTATTCATCAACACGCCTTGGCAGCTTAACCATTCGGCGCAATGCGCTTCGCTTATTGTCGCCCTACGGCAATTGGTTCTGCTTCGGTGATTCAGTGGGCTGCGCAGCACTGAGCTGTGGGCGTTGCGCCCAGCGCACTACGAGATACAAAACCCCCAACAACAACGCGCCGCCTTCCCACAAAATCACCTCGCGCATCGGTGGGGCGACTTCCAGCACGGGCAAGGTGATAACTTTACGCAACATCCCGACCAACGCCACCACCACAAAAGTATCGACCTCCAGCTTGCCGCCTTCCAAATAGCGAATCTCAGCGGTAATCAGCGCGGACACCGTCCACAGCAACATCAATGTGCCTAACGCGTGCAAGAAGCCATGCACCAGATTATTCGCCTGAATGGATTCGCGTAAATCCATAAAAAACAACCACGTAAACATCAATACCGAAATCGCCAATGCCAGCCCGATGATAATGTGTGCCACGCCATTCAGCCACAACATCGCCGAAATCGTCACCCGATTGATGGCACGCAATTGTTTAGGAAAGTTTTCGTCGCTCATTTTCTAAAGACTCCTGTGAGGATTTTGTGATTGATACGGATCATTCAAGCAATGCACCATATTGAGACACCGCTAAAAATCAAAAAACTAACCGTGGGTACGACAGATTCGTACGATTTTGCGTGAATCAGGTAAAAACAATCCTTTTTGCCACCGTATTTCGCCCTGTCGGGCGTTGTACGAATGAATTCGTACCCACAAACTCCACTTCTTTGCCAAAATGAGAATTGCTGGGTAGTGGTGACAATTGCAACCTCACACCACCTTCCCAGGATTCATCAGCCCTTGCGGGTCTAAGGTGGCTTTAATTTTGCGCATCAGCTCTAATTCCAGCGGGTCTTTGTGGTCACAGAGGGTGTCGCGTTTGAGTTGTCCGATGCCGTGTTCCGCGCTGATGCTGCCGTTGAGGTCGCGGACGACTGCGTAAACCAGCGTATTGACGGCGTGCTCTTGGTGTTGGATAAAATCGGCGTTGGCGAAGGGATCGGGCAAGGAGGTGTTGTAATGAATATTGCCATCACCTAAATGCCCGAAGGCGACGATGCGGATCGTGGGATAAGCGGCGCGCAGGGCAGCATTGGCGCGGGTGATGAATTCGGCGACGCGGCTAATCGGCACGGCGATGTCGTGTTTGATGCTCAGACCTTCGCGCTTTTGGGCTTCAGCGATGTTTTTGCGCAACGTCCACCAGTGTTCGGCATCGCCCGTGGTGGTGTCGAATGCCAGAATTTCTGAACCAAAACTTTGCAAGGCAGCGCGCAAAGCTGCATCCAACTCACCCGCGCGTACATCCGCCAATTTAATCAGCAAGTAGTAGGCGTAAGGCTGGGCAAAGGGTTCTTGGGTGTCGGGAATGTGCTGGAACACCAAGTCTAGACAACTGCGCGAAATCAGTTCAAAGCCGCTGAGTGTGTCGCCACAATGACTACGAATATGCGTCAACAGCCGCACGGCAGCGGTCAGATGGGTAATCGCCACGCAGGCAGTGGCGGTGGCATGAGGACGGGGAAACAGCTTCAGCACGGCGGCGGTGATAATACCCAAGGTACCTTCCGCACCGATAAACAAATGTTTCAAGTCGTAGCCCGTGTTGTCTTTGCGCAAACTGCGTAGCCCATGCCACACGCGACCATCAGGCAACACCACTTCCAACCCCAGCACCAAGTCCCGCGCATTGCCATAACGCAATACCCCGATGCCGCCCGCGTTGGTGGACAAGTTGCCACCAATTTCGCACTGCGGCGCAATGGCGGTGAGCCCCAGCGGAAACAATCGGTTATATTCTTCGGCGACGGTATAAATACGGGCTAAGGTGCAGCCCGCCTCCACGGTCATGGTGTAATTGGCGGCATCGACGCTACGAATGTGACTCATGCGCGACAAATTGAGCACAATTTGATCGCCCGTTTCCAACGGCACACCCGCGCCGCATAAGCTGGTATTGCCGCCTTGTGGCACGATGGCAATGCCCCGTGCCGCACACAGCTTCACCACTTCTGCCACTTGGTTGGTATTCTCAGGAAACACCACCGCCCATGCCATGCCGCTGTATCGCCCGCGCCAATCACGGCAATAGGGAGCTGCCGCTTCTTCCGTCAACACCCCCGATGAACCAACCCGCGCAATGAGTTCCGCTAAAAAATCAGCGCGCATATCAGGCTTGCTCAGCAGGTTTCTTTAAAAACCAGATTTGATACAGCGAGATCAACATTTGTGCCGCCATGGAGAAGCCCAACAGCGCGCCCGCTGCCACCACGACCATTGCATAATGTGAATCCCATTTGGTAAGGAACCAAGAAAGTACATCCACAAACACCGCGAACATGGGCGAAACCACCAAAAAGCGTTTGAAATAGACGTTAATTTCACATTGGATAAAAATAAAACCAATCATAAACAACAGCAAGCTGATGCCAAACAAATGAATATGCGACAGCTTTAACAAGCTTGCCATGGACATCCCTGTATCCACTTCAGCGTACTTGTGCAAGCCTTCATAGGTACTGAAGTCAGGTAAATTCATCCCTGCTTCTTTGGTATGACACGCCAAACAAGTCTTATCCAAAATAGGTTTGATATCGTGAGCAAAGTGTTCTTCTTCCGCGCCGTCTTTAAGCCACGCCACCATGATCCCGCGATCATCGTCGCTGATATTGCCTGCCATCGTGCCACGAATCGCCGCTTCTAACCGCGTACCGCTGCGGTTACCATAATAGCTATTGGCAACGTCGGTAATCGATAAACCTGGTTTGCCGTCATTATTGACGTGTGTGACGAACAAATAGGCTGTTGCCATCAAATAGCCCAACCCCACCAATAATAAGAAACAGGTATAAAGCAGCTTTTCGCTGACAGTACAGTGATAAAAACGTTTTGCGACCATGGTACTTCCTTCGTGATGAACTAAAATGGGACACTTTAAAACTCCAAGGGATCAATGTCCAGTGAACAGTGGAGTTTTGCGGCGGGGAGTGCTGCCAGCAATGGCTGCCAAGCACGTAAAAACTGTTGTAAGGCTTTGCGGCTGTCGGCTTGAATCAACAATTGCCCGCGCAAATGGTTGGCACGACGGGGTAGGGCGGCGGGAACAACCCCCAGCACTTCCACCGCAAGATTTAATCCCATTGCCGCCGCGCGTGCTTGATTGAGAAAGTCATAAACTGCCTCTTCAACCTTGCCCTCGGCGCGCAACATGGCTTGATACATAAACGGCGGAAAGCCTGCCATCCGTCGTTCAGCCAGTTGTGATGCAGCCCAACTCACAAAATCGTGCGTTTGCAGGGCATGAAACAGGGGATGGTCGGGGAACGCGGTTTGGATTAATACTTCCCCCGCCTTGTCAGCCCGTCCCGCTCTACCCGCGACTTGCACCAGTTGTGCGAATAATTTTTCCGCCGCCCGAAAGTCGCTGCTATATAACGCGCTATCAGGATTGAGCACACCCACCAAGGTCAACGCGGGGAAATCATGTCCCTTTGCCAACATTTGCGTGCCGACCAAAATATCGACCTCATTGGCGTGAATTTGCGCGCGCATGGTTTGCCAAGCACGTTTGTTTTGGGTGCTGTCTCTGTCCACCCGCAAAATCCGCGCATGAGGAAATCGCGTTTGTAGCACCTGCTCCACACGCTGCGTGCCGCTGCCGATCGGTTGCAAATCCGCTTCACCGCAATCAGGACAGCGCGTCGGCACGCGCATCTGCATCCCACAATGGTGACAGCGCAATCGCTTGGTGTCCAAATGAAGCACCATTTTGCCCGCACAATGCGGACAACCCGACAACCAACCACAGCCCCCGCACATCAACACAGGCGCGTAGCCCCGTCGATTGATAAACAGCAAACTTTGCTCTTGCCGCGCGATACGTTGCTCAATGGCGGACAGTAGCTTTTCGCTAATCCCCTCCACCATGCGATTTTGCTTGGGATGGACGCAGCGCACCACAGGCAAGCTCGCTGCTGCCGAAGCGCGCTCGGTGAGTTGCAACATCTGATAACGCCCCGTTTGTGCGTTGTGATAGGTCTCAAAAGACGGCGTGGCTGATCCCAGCACAATGGGAATGCCGCATTGATTAGCGCGAAAGATCGCCACATCCCGCGCCGAATAGCGCAAAAAATCCTGTTGTTTAAACGAGCTGTCGTGCTCTTCATCCACCAAAATCAACGCCAACTTGGGCAATTCCGCAAACACCGATAGTCGCGTCCCCAGCACAATTTGCGCCGTACCCGCTTGCGCCTGCTGCCAATTGTCCAGCCGCGCCGCATCACTCAGCCCGCTATGTAGACTCACCAATGCCGCATCAGGAAAACGCTGCTGAAAATAATGCTCTAACTGGGGCGTGAGATTGATTTCGGGCACCAGCAACAACACTTGCCCGCCCCGCTGCAAAATATGGTGCATCAGATGCACATACACTTCAGTTTTGCCGCTGCCCGTAATGCCATGCAACAGAAAACAACGATAGCCCTCGCTGTCCGTCACAGCACTGACCACGCGTTGTTGCTCGGAGGTCAAAGTGTGAATTTCCCGAAATACGTGCGGGATCACATTATTCACAGCGACGAGGTCATCCGCAGGGGTGAAACGCTCAATCCAATTTGCAGCTTCTAATGCTTTCACTTGCGCGCTGGCACTCGCTGACAGTCTTTTCAATATCGCTAACGAACAAGGCTGTTCCGCCAAGTGCGTCAAAATTCGTCTTTGCACGGCTTTGCGTTTCGGAAAATCCGCCATTTCCAACGCAGCACCGCACTCGGTTAACCGAAACCACGCTGGTACTTTTCGCGTCAAGGGTTTACCTGACCGCAAGGGTGCTGGTAACGCCGCCATCACCGTCTGGCCGATAGGATAATGATAGTAGTCACTACAAAATTGCAGCAACGCCAGCAATTCGGACGACAACGGCGCACTATCCGCCAACACCTGAGACACAGGCTTGATGCGTTCAGGTGCAAATGTTGAGGTGTCGCCACATGCCATCACCACGCCGACGAGCTGCCGAGAACCAAAAGGCACGACCACTCGCTGCCCGATGGCGACCTCACCTGCCACGCTGTAATCAAACAGCCTAGCCAGTGGGACATCTAAAGCAACGCGGAGTATGGACATGGTGAACGACGGAATTTAAAGTGCGATTATCGCAGTAAATATCGCTGTATCACCCAATCAGTGAAAAACAGCTGCAATTTACAAGACTATGACCAATAAAAACGGGACGCTTGCGCGTCCCGTTTATGCTCTCTATCAAGCGTAGATCAGATTAACCCAACATCAGATCAATCCCGATCTACATTCAATTAGAACTTGTGAACCATACCTAAACCAAAGCCAGACAATTTAGCACCAGCAACAGAGCCAGTCACAATCGTGCCGCCGCTCAAGTTGTAGTTTGCAGCCGCATCGTTGCTTAGGCTTGAGTACATTGCATATACTTCGCTACGTTTGGAGAAGCTATAGCCATAACGCAAGGACACTTGGCTTGCGCCGTTAGCCACGACTGCTGCACCCAAATTGCCTGCTTTTACGTAGGATGCGCCAAAGTTGCTGTTACCCATCGTGTATTTACCCGCCAATTCCCATGCGGAACGTGTAGCAGAAACACCTGCAGTCGTGCCAGACAAACGTTCGTAAGTCAGACCCACAAAGCTGTCAGGCGCAAATTTGTAAGCACCCACTAAACGATTGCCGTCTGCTTTGTTGCCAGCAGTCGCAGCAGCAGTTGCCAATGTTACATCCTTAAAGCTTTCGTAGCCATAAGCTGCATACAGCATCTCATCTTCATACGCAGCGGACAACGAAATAACCGACTTATTCACAGTCGTTGTAGATGCGTTATCGGTACCATAAGCCAATTTGGCTTGGAAACCATTGAAATCAGGTGTCCAGTATTGAACAGAGTTAGCCAAACGGTTGTTAAAGTTTACGCCTGCGCTACCTGTACGACCCAATACATTGATTGTTGAGGCAAAAGTAGTGTTGTCAAACATCTCAATTTTATTGCGGCTAGTTTTGTAAGGTGTATCCCAGATACCCAAGAAAGCAGTACCGAAATCACCGTTCAAGCCTACATGGCTGTTACGGGTGCCATTGCCGAAACCATTGCCAGCATTACCGTTCAGGTCAACTTGAACTTCGTATTGGTAGATTGCATTCAGACCATTGCCCAAATCTTCTTTACCTTTTACGCCAAAACGAGAAGCGTTGGAGGAAACACGGCTAATTGTGTTAGCTACGTTTGCACCTACGTTGCTGCTCTTCACGCTTTCAAAGTCTGCGTTCAACAAACCATAAACAGAAACATTGCTGGTATCAGCAAATGCTGATGGTGCGACCAATGCGGAGGCGATTGCCAATGCGATGATTTTCTTTTGCATAATTCATTCCTTAAAATTCAGTTGGTGATATGACGATGCGTCATTAAGTTAAACAATCCCCCGTAGCGGATTGGCGGCGATTATCCAGATAGCCAGAAATCGCACAAGCAGTGTCATGCTCTTTTAACAAAAGTTTCACATTGGTGTTGTTTTTTTACCACAATAAAATTTTTACCCTGACGAATTGCTGGTAAAAAGACACAAGCCCAGCCCTCAATATGAATCTTACGTTTTGGGAGGTGCTTAAAGTCGATCTTTAAAAAATCGGGGGTATGACCGCCTAATGTGGGCACGAATGCATTCGTACAATACCCGACAGGGCGAAATACGGTGGTCAAAAAAATGTTTTGGCCTGATGCACACAAAATCGTACGAATCTGTTGTACCCACGTTTAGGTCTTTGAATTTTAGAGCGACCCTTCAAATACAAAAACGGGATGAACCCTCGTTCATCCCGCTAAAGTGCATACGTACCAATAGTCGTTTATGCTGAATTTAACTGCATTAACCTTGGGTACGGATTCGTCGCACTGTTGCGCTTATGGAATGCTTCTGGCAAGACGGAAACCATAGAGATCATCGCCATAAGAAGCTGCATTGAGGCTGCGATAGGACGACCGCACAAACCGTGCAATATCATTCCATGAACCACCGCGCAGTGCGTGCGCGGCAACGCCGCCGTGTTGAGCGGTTTCACTGGCCGTATCCAGCCACACACTGCCGTCTGTCGGTGCGCCATGATAATTCTCATGCCAGCCACCATCCTGAACGGATTCCCACACGTTGCCACTCATGTCATGCAAGCCCCAAGCATTGGCTTTCTTACCACCTACAGGGTGGGTTTTCTTGCCACTGTTGCTTGCGTACCAAGCTACCGTTCCTGTATCGCCACCACCACAATGAGTCTGATCTACCCCTGCTCGACAAGCGTATTCCCACTCCGCCTCATTGGGTAAACGATACTGCTTACCCGTTTGTGCATTGAGCTTTTGAATAAAAACTTGGATTTCGTTCCAGCTGACATTTTCGACTGGGCAGGTGTCACCACACTCTGAAAATTCGCTGGGGTTGGTGCCCATCACGGCTTTCCATTGACCTTGTGTAACTTCGTATTTGCCCATCATAAATTCGTTGATGCGTACCGTGTGTGCGGGTTTTTCATCACCATCGCATTGAATATCGCGCCCATCACGGCAGCCCATCACAAAACTACCTGCGGGGATTTTTACCATCTCTGGCTCTACGATAGTACTTGGTGCTGAGGCAGCGGGATTTTTATCTGCTGCGAAGGTAGGACTGCTGAATGCCACTGCTAACAAAATCGTGGTTAAAATGGTGGATTGTTTCATGGCTTACTCCTTTGTAGAAATTGAAATGTCGAATGCAAGAACTCCGTCCTTCTTTACGCCCAAAACAACGATTAAGACCTAATGATGCTCCAGCCGCTTAACAACGCATCGTCCTGCGATCAATCATGCCATTTTGGGTGAGTTGAAATAGTAGCAAAATTTGCTCATAGTAGGGTGATTTGAATAGGGTATTTACAAAGCGTGGTCGCATGCTGAAAACGCAGTAAGGCGTGAGACGAGCGTTCACCTAAACTCCCAAATGACACCCGCTTTAAATCTGTACATTACCTGTGTTCCGCCACCCAAATTCATTATGCACTTCATAAAGCATCGGGAAAACGCTAGAATCCAACCTTTGCAAACCGACTTACTAAAGGAATCCAAATTATGTCCATGTCTGACCGCGACGGTTTTATCTGGCACGACGGGAAACTCGTGCCTTGGCGCGATGCCACGACGCATGTTTTAACCCATACTTTGCATTACGGCATGGGTGTTTTTGAAGGCGTGCGCGCTTATAAAGCCGAAAAAGGCACGGCGATTTTCCGTTTGCAAGAGCATACCGATCGTTTGTTTAATTCCGCGCATATCTTCCAAATGAGAATGCCTTACGACAAAGCAACCATTATGGAAGCGCATCGTGAAGTGGTGCGTGCCAACAAACTGGAGTCCTGCTACATCCGCCCGATTGCCTTCTATGGTTCGGAAGCGATGGGCATTGCTGCGAAAACCTTATCGACTCACGTTGCGATTGCAGCTTGGCCTTGGGGCGCGTATTTGGGCGAAGAAGGCATGCGTCGCGGTATTCGCATTAAAACCTCCAGCTTCACCCGCCATCACGTCAACGTGAATATGTGCCGTGCCAAGTCTGTGACGACTTACGCGAATTCGATTTTGGCGCACCAAGAAGTGGCAAATGACAATTACGACGAAGCACTATTGTTGGATGTGGATGGCTACGTGGCAGAAGGTGCTGGCGAAAATATCTTTATCGTCAAAAAAGGCAAACTCTACACGCCCGATTTGACTTCCTGCTTGGAAGGCATCACCCGCGATTCTGTGATTACGCTGGCGAAGGAAATGGGCTTAGACGTGATCGAAAAACGCATTACTCGCGATGAAATCTATTGTGCAGAAGAGGCTTTCTTCACGGGTACAGCAGCGGAAGTCACGCCAATCCGCGAACTGGATCAACGCATGATTGGTCAAGGTTCACGCGGTCCCATTACGGAACGCTTGCAACAAGCCTTCTTTGATTGTGTGGCAGGCAAACACCCGCTGCATCAAGATTGGTTGGATTACGTTTAATTTTTGGCGTAGGTCGGGCGCACGCCTGACCTCCTGCAACGCATGATTTTTGATACCCCATAGGAGATTCACAAATGAGCGCACCAAATACCCAACGCCATATCGACGTTACTGCGCACGACTTGCCGCTGACTTGCCCGATGCCTAATATGAGCACATGGGATTCTCATCCTAAAGTGGCGATTCCTCTGAAAAATGGAGGCTCTGCGACTTGCCCGTATTGCGGCACGGTTTACCAGTTCACGGGTGAATTGCCTAAAGGGCATCACTAAAATATACGGCAACCCGTGGTTACGAATTCATTCGTACCCTTGAGCTAGGATGAAACGACAGTTTTCCATTTCACTCCACTTTTTCGCCCTGTCGGGCGATGTATGAATTTGTCGCACCCACACAGCCCGATCTTAATCCATGTACAAAATCCTAGTCATCGCGCCCAGTTGGGTAGGCGACAATATGCTGATGCAGCCGATGCTCATGCGGCTAAAGCAACGCCATCCCGACTGCCAAATTGACGTACTCGCGCCGCCATGGACAGCAGGGCTGCTCAATGCCATGCCAGAAGTGGCAAAGGTGTTGATTAACCCCTTTCCGCACGGCGCGTTGCACCTGCTTCAACGCTATCGCCTCGGCAAACAACTGCGTGCCGAGCATTATCAACAAGTGCTGGTTTTACCCAACTCGCTTAAATCCGCGCTGGTGGCGTTTTTTGCCAACATCCCGTTGCGCACAGGCTTTGTCGGCGAATCGCGTTATGGCTTGCTGAATGATGCGCGCAAGTTGGATAAGCAAGCCTTGCCGTTGATGGTGGAGCGTTTCGCACAACTCGCCGAGTCGCCCCAAGGTAAAATTCCTCGTCCCTTGCCCAACCCTGTGTTGCAGGTCTCCGAAGCGCAATGTCGCTATACCTTGGACAAATTGGCTTTATCCTTACACAAACCCGTCACGGTGTTTTGCCCTGGGGCGGAATATGGCGCGGCAAAGCGTTGGCCAACCAGCTATTTCGCCGACATTGCCCTGCGGCTACATGCACAAGGTGAGGCCGTTTGGCTGTTAGGGTCGGGTAAAGACCGAGCGGTTGCCGATGAAATCAACCAACTGACTGGCAATCATTGCAATAACTTATGTGGACGGACGGATTTAAGCGACGCGCTCGCCATCCTTGCCTGCGCGCAACGGGTGATTAGCAATGATTCTGGCTTGATGCACTTAGCCGCCGCACTGGACAAGCCACTCATCGCCCTGTTTGGTTCAAGCAGCCCACAATTTACCCCGCCGTTGTCGCCCAACGCACAAGTGGTGCAATATTCCATCGCTTGTAGCCCTTGCTTCAAACGCGTCTGCCCACTGGGCCATTTTGACTGCATGATGCAACTCACACCCGATAAAGTATGGGCGCAGTTGCAATCATTACCTGTACTTGCAGGCCAATGAGCTTTAGCACCCCGCCACACTGCAAGATCAAAACCCTTCGCCATCGCGCTTCGCTTATAATTGCCCATCGTTTTACCGTCTTTATTAACTGCAAGGAGTTACCATGAGTTTATTAAATGTTCGTCCAGGAAAAAATCTACCGCACGAATGTAATGTGATTATTGAAATCCCCAAACACGCTGATCCTGTGAAATATGAGGTGGATAAAGGGGCGGGTGTATTGATGGTGGATCGGTTTATCGGCTCATTGATGCGCTATCCTTGCAACTACGGTTTTATCCCTGAAACCATTGCCGATGATGGCGACCCCGTGGATGTGTTGGTGATTACGCCCTTCCCCGTGGTACATGGCGCCGTGATTGCGTGCCGTCCCGTGGGTATGTTGGCGATGTCGGACGAAGGGGGCGATGATGCGAAAATTATTGCGGTTCCAACCGATAAATTGACCCCTTTGTACCATGAGATCAAAAGCTACGAAGATTTGCCCGCGATCACGTTGGAACAAATCAAGCACTTCTTTGAATTGTACAAAGCCTTGGAACCAGGTAAATGGGTAAAAATCCGTGGCTGGGAAGGTGTTGAAGCTGCCCATGCCGAAATCACCAACGGTTTGGCTGCGTATCAAAAAGAAGTATCAGGACAGTAATTCGCTTGATAAATTGGTCGGGTTGTTATGCCCGACCTTTTTCTTGAGCGGTTTTCGGTAGGCCTCGTGGCAGCGTGTTCTACCCAAAACTCACTATTCAACAAAGGAATAACATGACAGCTCAAATCATTGACGGTAAAACCATCGCCCAACAAGTTCGTGCTGAATGGAAAGTACGGGCAGATGCGCTCAAAGCACGCGGCATTACCCCAGGCATGGCGGTAATTATCGTAGGTAACGACCCCGCCTCTAAAGTGTATGTGGCGAACAAAGTTAAAGCTTGTGCGGAGTTAGGGCTATATTCCAAACACGTTGAATTGGCGAGCGATTGCACGGAAGCCGCGTTGTTGTCAGAAGTCGAAGCATTGAATAACGACCCCGCGATTCACGGTATTTTGGTGCAATTACCGCTGCCCAAACATTTGGATGCCAACAAAGTCATCGAAGCGATTAACCCCGATAAAGATGTCGATGGTTTCCATCAAAAAAATGTCGGCGCATTGGTCACAGGCGAAACGCCGTTTCCGTCTTGCACA
Source organism: Gallionella sp. (assembly GCA_028688275.1). Taxonomy (GTDB): domain Bacteria; phylum Pseudomonadota; class Gammaproteobacteria; order Burkholderiales; family Gallionellaceae; genus Gallionella. Next base: position 30,364 of record JAQTYN010000012.1, read on the forward strand.
CCGTATGGAGTGATGGTGTTGCTGGAAAAGACAGGCATTGCGATCGAAGGCAAACACGCGGTAGTGGTAGGGCGCAGCAATATCGTCGGAAAACCGATGGCATTGTTATTGCTGCACAAAAATGCAACGGTGACGATTTGCACTTCCAAAACCGTCGATTTAGCCAAACACACGCGTGATGCCGATATTTTGGTTGCAGCCGTGGGACGCGCCAATTTTATTACGGGTGATATGGTCAAACCTGGCGCGACGGTGATTGACGTGGGCATTAACCGCAATGCAGAAGGAAAATTGGTTGGCGATGTGGATTTTGCCAGTGTCAAAGAGGTCGCTGGCTATATTACCCCTGTGCCTGGCGGAGTCGGCCCGATGACCATTACCATGCTGGTCGCTAATACCGTGCGGGCAGCGGAACGAGCGAACAGGTAGGAGAAGAATATGTTTAGAATGCTTGCGCTCTGTTTGCTGTGGCTGCCGATTCAGGTAAATGCGGCACAACTGATTGAAAAACAAGGCAACGTGTTTATTCAGGCAGAGACGGGACAGGTGCAGCAATTGACCCACTTAGGGCAGGATAGCCAACCCGCCCTATCGCCCGACGGCAAGCGTATTGTGTTTGTGCGAAAACAAGCTCGCTCGAATCCGTTGATTGCCGAGGATCAGCCCAATGAATTGTGGGTGATGGATGCGACAGGCAGCAATGCCCGCGTGTTGTTGTCGCCGCATGAAGACGAAGATCCGTACAAAAATCTCACGGATTTTAATCATCCCTTGTTTAGCTTAGACGGCACAGCGGTGTATTTTAACTGCGCTGCGTGGGTCACATCAGGTGCGATTCATCGCGTTGAATTGTCCACGCAACAAACGAATTTCGTCACCGATGGCGATAGTTTGGATGTCGTACCCGCTGGAAAGTATCAGGGATATTTGATTGTTTACAAACATAAATATCGAAAATCAGGCGGCGCGAATGATGCCTATTGGCTGGTTTCCTCACTAGGCAAAGAAATTCGCCGCATCGGGACAGAAGAAAAGCACGTCACCGCTTTTATCCGCAATAGCTTGACGAAAGGCTTTGTGAAACGAGAAAAGTGAAATGTGAAACAAACCGTCGCGAGTCCACACCTTTCACCTTTCACCTTTCACCCCCTCAATCACCTGCACCATGCTTTCACTTTCTACAAACGTCAGTGTCAGCCGCTCGCCAACGGTAATTTGCGCGCTATCGCTCACCACTCGTCCCTGTGCGTTGCGCACCAAACTATAGCCGCGCCCCAGCACTTGTTGCGGGTTGAGCAAATGGAGTTGTTGCGTGAGGTGCGCTAATTGTCCGTTTTGCTGTGTATGGCGATGTTGCCACGCGGTGTTTAAGCGTTGCGCGAGGTGATCCAGTGCCTGCGTTTGTCGCAAAAACCCACGCCGTGAGGCGTTTAATCGGTGCGCTAAACTTTGCCATTGTCCATTCTGTTGTTGATAACGATAGACGAAAGCCCGCTGCATACGCTGTTGCAATTGGTCGAGTTGCTGAGCTTGGCGTTGCAATTGTTGCGCGGGATGTACCAGCCGACGTTGCAAATAATCTAAGGTCTGCATGGCGTTGTAGAGACGATTGCGTTGGGCGCGTTGCAAATGTTGCGCGGTATTGTCCAATCCTTTCAACAAAGCGTGGCGATCAGGCACGACACGTTGCGCGGCGGCAGTAGGCGTAGGCGCGCGTTCATCCGCCACAAAATCCGCGATGGTGAAATCGGTTTCATGCCCCACCCCACTGACAATCGGCAATGCGCTGGCGGCAATGGCACGCGCCACCACTTCCTCATTAAACGCCCACAAATCTTCGATGCTCCCGCCGCCGCGACACACAATGAGCACATCGCATTCCGCGCGTTGATTGGCAATGGCAATCGCCTGTGCAATTTTGGCGGCACTGCCGATACCTTGCACGGGCGTAGGATACAAAATCACAGGCAAACTGGGTAAGCGTAGTCGTAAGGTGGAAAGCACGTCTCGCAGCGCGGCAGCTTGCGGTGAGGTGACGATGCCCACTCGGCGTGGAAAAGGCGGCAGCGGGCGTTTACGGGCGAATAAACCCTCGTCTAATAGCTGTTGCTTCAGTCGCTCGAACTGTTCAAACAATATCCCCAATCCCGCGGGACGTGCTTGCTCCACCATCAGCTGAAATTCACCACGTTGCTCATATAAGGTTGCCAACGCCAACACTTCAATTTGCATCCCATTGGTCAGCGGACGTTGCAGCGTCGTGCTTTTGTGGCGAAACATCACGCAGCGCACTTGCGCTTGTTCGTCTTTAAGCGAAAAGTAGTAATGTTCCGAAGCGGCTTTGACTAAATTGGATACTTCGCCTCGCACCCATAATAAGGGGACGCTATTTTCCAATAGTTGCTTCACAGCAAGATTGAGCTCCGCCACGCTGAGTATGCGGGCTTTTTCAGATAAATCTAAAGACATCCTGATTCCTTGTGCGTAAGTGCGACAGTTGCGTCAAAATGCAAGCCTATTCAACTCACAAATCACATGCAACCCATTGATTTAATAATACATTCAATTTACGTCAAAATATAAGCAAGTTAGCAAAAATCCTTATGCGACAGCCTGTTACATACTGAATACACGCTTTCGCCCACAAAGTTATCCACAGTTTATGTGTATAAGCAAAAAAGCTGTTTCGGGACGGGAAGTTAGCAAAACACCCCAAAAAAGGGTTGACTTTCTCAAATAACCCACAATTTCATCACCCCACCATTTTCATCAGATAGCTAATCACAGCAAAACAAAGTTTTTGCACAACCAATTGTTTATTAAAGATATTTTTTATAATTAAAAAATAAGCAGGCTAACAAAAACCCTTATAGGACATCGCTTTAAAGGGAAATCCCCAGCTTTATCCACAACTTTATCCACAGTTTCTGTGCATAAACAAAAAAACTGTTTAAGAATGCAGAGTTAGCACAGGTTTGTGACAGAAATAAGTTCAACACAGAAATTAAAATGATAAAACCTTGACAAATCACAATTCATCCACAAAACGCCGCACGCCGCTTACATCCTGTTGCGCCGTAAAAATAAACCCTCGTATTTTTATAATACATTGTTTATAAGGGATTATTTAACTTGTCAAAAAATAGACATCTTATTAAAAAACGATATGGAACGGCGACTTAAAGCGTCTATCCCCTGACTTATCCACAAGCTTATCCACATTATTTGTGCATAAACAAAATAATCATTTAATAACAACTGGTTATATATTATCCACCAAGAATAAGGCGCAGAAATCTTGCTCATTAGGGTGCGACACGCTACAGTTGCGCCCCGTCAATTTAAGCACATTGGAGAATACGCGTGTTTGCTATCGTTGAAGCGGCTGGCTGGCCGATCTGGTTTTTAATTCTTGCCTCTATCATCGCCCTCGGTTTAATCGTGGAGCGAGCACTCTATTTGCGGCGCAGCCAAGTGGCTCCGTCTGGTTTGTTGAGTACCGTCATCAAAGAGCTGAAACCTAACAGCACAAATGAAGCCTTGGTCGAAAAGTTGCAGGCTGGCTCACCCATGGGGCGCATTTTTGCAGCAGGCGTGAAAAATGTCAGCAGCTCGACCGACGTGATGAAAGAGTCGATTGAAGAAGCAGGGCGCGCCGTCAACCATGACTTGGAACGCTTTTTGACCACGTTGGGAACGATTGCCTCGATTAGCCCACTATTAGGGTTGTTTGGCACGGTAGTAGGCATGATCGAAATTTTCGGCTCCCAAAATGCAGCGGGCAATAGCCCAGCAATTTTGGCGCACGGCATTTCAATCGCGCTGTACAACACCGCATTTGGGCTGATCGTTGCGATTCCCAGCATGATTGCTTACCGCCACTTCCGCGCACAAGTCGATAGCCTGACCGTGGAAATGGAGCAACAAGCGATCAAACTGGTGGAAATTGTCCACGGTCAACGTAAAGGTTAGATCATGAACTTTCAACGAGGGCGAAATCGGGAAGAGCCTGAAATCAATTTGATCCCGATGATAGACGTGTTGCTGGTGATCCTGATTTTTATGATGGTGACCACCAGCTACGCTAAATTTTCTGAACTGCAAATCAACTTACCCGAAGCAGGCGGCGAAGCGGTTGCTACCACCGTCAAGCCTATCAACGTATCGGTCGATGCCACGCAGCACTACGCCATTAACGAGCAAACGCTCCCTGCGGGAGGTGTGACCGCCCTCGCCGCCGCCCTCAAAACGGCAGCAGGCGCGCAAACCGATCCCACCATCGTCATCAACGCCGATGCCAAAGCCACCCATCAATCGGTCATCGACGTGATGGAAGCCGCTCGTGTAGCAGGGTTTGGACGGATTACCTTTACCACGCAGAATCAGGCGCAGTAGGCATTTTGACTCACGCGATCACTTGTGCATTGGGACTTAAACCACACGCCAGTACGGCGTGTGGGGTTTGAGACAAAGGGTCATTGTCTCAAAATAGGCGGTTTCAAGCACCACGTGCGAAAGGACTACCGATAATGGGCGATATAGGGGAAAACAATGTATAAAGTTATTCAAACCAAGGTGTTAAACGATTGTTTCCGAAAGTTGCAAAAAAGCGGAAAAAAAGGTAAAGACTCAATCACAAAAGTTAGAGCGGCACTATCAGAGGCGGGAACAGAGGGTGAAATTAAAAGCTTACAACGAACAAAGAATGGCGAGTCTAGGCTGGACAATGTCGAGAAATATGATTTAGGTGACGGTCATCGCTTGGTGGTTCAGTTGGTTGATGCAGGTAATAATGCAAGGGCTTTTTTGTTTGCAGGAGATCACGAGGATTGTGAACAGTGGCTTGATACGCACAAAGATTATAGATGGGTAAAAAGCGATAAAGATCACACCTTGGATTTTGTTCAGGTATCGGAAAAAGAACCACTAAGAAATAGAATTGTCAGTCCTGACATTGAATCCCCAGAGGCATTGCGGGGGCTTCCGTTACTTCGCCATTTAAAACCAGAAGATTGGCAATCATTAGCAGTGAATGAAACATTGAAGGAGTATGTACTTGGCATTACCCCTGAAAAGTGGGAGTGTGATCCAACAGGAATATTGGATTACATAGAGAAAGAAGATTGTGTAGAGCGAGCGATTTTATTTGATGATTTATTCTCACATGCGCACAAAGGGGAACTGAATGAATTGACAAAGAGGGTTTTTCTTGAAATTGGTAAAGCGTCTGTTAGTAGTGGCTATGACTTACTTCAAGCTATTTATGAACCTCAAAATAGTGAAATTTTCGTAACGTGGGAAGAAGTTCATAAGTTGCCTGAGGATTCATCCTGGGCAGACTGGCTGCTCTTTTTACACCCAGAACAAAAAGTATTATCCACAAAAGAATTTCGTGGAGCAGTGAGATTGCGTGGGGTATCGGGGAGTGGAAAAACCTGCGTTATGCTTCACAGAGCAAGATTCTTAGCAAAGAAATATAAAGAACCTGTGTTATTAGTAACCTTAACTGAGAGTATGCGAAAGCTATTAGATTCTTTAATTAAAGAGCTTTGTGGCGTGGAATCTTCATTCATCCAAACGCTTACAGTAAGCAGTCTTGCACAACAAATTGTAAAAACGCTTCACCAGAAAGGGGAGGCGGCTTACATGATGCTAAGCGAAGAAAATGCAAAAGCTATTAAAGTAGATACAGTAAATTTCGTGAAGAATCATAAGGCATTTTTACATACGAAACTTGGTGGGATGGACAGTGGCGAACTAACTCGGTTTATTGAGGAAGAGATTTTTTATATCAGAAGTCGCCTAAAACACTCCGAGTTTGACGACTATCTAGATTCGCAAACATTTAAACGACATGGTCGTGTAATTGGTTTGTCTGGTGAGGCGCGTCGAGTATTTTTGGATGCTGCCCACCATAAAACAGCTTCTTTAAAAAAGCTATTTAAATTGGATCACGAAGGCGTTGTGTCCGCAGCAGTTTCTTTATTGACAAAAGATATTCAATCTCTCGACTCATTTGGATGGTCTGAAATAGATGAGAGTGCACTAACTCGATCATTAGCCCAATATGAACCTTATCGTTGCGTTCTAGTTGATGAAGTGCAAGATTTGTCACAATTAGAATTGGCAATGATCGCAGGATTGCCAAAGAATAAACTAGACATATCAAAAATTGAAAATGGATTATTTCTTGTAGGTGATGGTGCTCAAACTATTTACAACAAGGGGTTTGTACTCAAAAACTGTGGGATCAATGTATCAAATCGAAGTTATGTGTTGAAAAAGAACTATCGAAATTCAAAAGAGATAATGCTCGCCGCATATGCACTCATTGAAAAGCATAAATTTGCCGATGTGGACGAGGACAATATAGACACCCCAACGAGACCAGACTTGGCTACCAAAACAGGTGAGAAACCTTATCTCGTTAAGTGCAAAGATGAAATTGAGGAGGTGCAATACATTTGCAACATAATCAAAGATGTTGTTAAAGAATATCAGCAAATCGAAGACACGGAAGACTACCCAGAAATATGTGTCATTGGCCTGAATCAGATTATCAGAAAGAAAATAACAACTCAACTTACTGCATCTGCCATTAGATGTAGCGAATTAAAGCACTCGTCTGGCGCAGAAGGATGTAGAAATAGTGTTGTTGTTAGCACAATTGAATCTGCAAAAGGACATGAATTTAGGCTCGTTTTTATTGCTGGGGTTATCGAAGGGGTAATACCTAACAAACACACAACAAATGAAGATATTTCTCGTGAGGCATCAAGACTTTATGTGGCAATGACAAGGGCGCGAGATAAATTATTTGTTTCATACTATACAAATAAACAAAACCAACCGAGTCGATTTCTTATGGACATTCAATCTCACTGTGACGAATACGAGTGGAGTGAGGGAAGATTGAAAATGATAGATTGACCCATCAATCTCGACATACAGGTCGGTAGTGCGCAATCGTTACTGAGCTGTATATATCAATCTTCACCATAACAGTCATTCGGCGCAATGCGCTACGCTTATTGCCGCCCTACTACGAAAGTTGTGTCTATCAGCAAAGCCTACTGTAATTTGAAGGAATCGTTTATGCCTATTTTGTCAGTGTTTTTCGGAATTATTGTTCGGATGTGGCACGACGACCATCCACCGCCCCATATCCATGTTGAATATCAAGGCTTTGAGGCGTTGGTCAATATTCGGACGGGTGAGGTCAGTGAAGGGCGCATCCCAAACAAAGCGGCGGCTATCGTCAAAGAATGGTGTTTGCAACATCAAGATGAATTGCTGGAAAATTGGCAGCGTGGTCAAAACTTTGAGCCGATGGAGCGCATTTCAGGAGCAGATCAAGATGATTAAAATTATCAAAGCACGTTATGTCGGAAATTTTCAAGTTGAATTGAATTTTTCTAATGCGGAGACTGGGGTGTTTGATGGGCGCATTTTGTTGCAGCGGAGCGGTTCATTACTTGAGCCATTGCGACAAGAAGCCTATTTTCAGCGGGTATTTATTGATGCAGGCGCGTTGTGCTGGCCCAATGGCTTAGAGCTTTCACCCGCCAAACTGTATGAAGCTTGTCATATTCTAGATGTGGCTTAACTTCGTAAGGCGCATCGTGGGGCTAAAGCGCATCGTTGCGCCTGCTCATGCAGCTTGGGACAGCTTTTTTCTAAGCGCAACACCCGTCACTGAGGATTTTATGGCGACGCGTGCCGATCAGCCTGAATTAAGAGGTCTCACTTAACCATGCACCTCCCCGATTTCTGGCATCGCCGTCATCCCTTACATTTGTTGCTGTTGCCAATTGGTTGGCTGTTCGGCGCATTGGCGGGTGTGCGGCGGGTTTTGTATCGGACGGGGATTTTCAAATCTGTGCGGTTGGCGGTGCCTGTGATAATCGTGGGCAATATCAGCGTGGGGGGCACGGGAAAAACGCCGCTGACCTTGGCGTTGGCGCGGCAATTGGTTGAGCATGGTTATCATCCCTTGATTGTCAGTCGTGGTTATGGCGGCAACGCGCAACAGCCGCAACGGGTGGCGCACGACAGTACAGCGGCGCAAGTGGGCGATGAGCCGTCGTTAATGGCGCGGCGGGGTGTATGTCCTGTTTGGATTGGGCGAGATCGGGCTGCGGCGGCACAGTTGGCGTTGGTGCAACATCCTGAATGTAATGTAATTTTGTGCGACGATGGCTTGCAACATTATCGTTTGCGGCGCGATGTGGAAATCGTGGTGGTGGATGGCGTGCGCGGCTTTGGCAATGGTTGGTTGTTGCCTGCGGGGATGTTGCGCGAGCCGATTCGGCGGTTGCAAACGGTGGATGCGGTGGTGGTGAATGGCGGTTCGGGCGCATTGGACATCAACGGGCGCATCCATTCGCCGCAATTTGCCATGCAGCTATCAGGCGCGCAATTTGTGAATTTATTGCATCCGCAACAAACCGCCCAAGCGGCTGATTTTCAAGGATTAAGACTTCATGCCGTGGCGGGCATCGGTAATCCGCAACGCTATTTTGACCATCTCACTTCCTTGGGTTTGTCCTTCACGCCCCACGCTTTTCCCGATCATCATCCCTACGCGGAGACGGATTTGGCGTTTGAGGCATGCGATGCGCTACTCCTCACCGAAAAAGATGCGGTAAAATGCGCGTCCTTTGCGGATGCAAAATTTTGGGTGTTGCGTGTCGATGCTCAACTTGACCCCGCGTTAATCGAACTTTTACGGCGAAAATTACCCTCTCATGGATGCAAAACTGCTTGAAATTTTGGTTTGCCCACTGTGCAAATCGCCCTTGCTGTATCGCAAAGCGGCGCAAGAATTGGTCTGCAAAGCCGACCGTTTGGCGTTTCAAATCGTCGATGACATCCCCGTGATGTTGGCAGACGAAGCCCGCAAATTATCCCCCGAAGAAGTCGAAACCCTCAAATGACCGATTTTCACGTCGTCATTCCTGCGCGTCATGCTTCGACGCGTTTACCTGGCAAACCCTTGCTGCATATCGCGGGCAAGCCTATGGTGGTGCGCGTGGCAGAACGGGCGGCACAAAGCGGCGCGCAGCAAATCTGGATTGCGACCGATCATCATGCCATCGCCAATGTGGTGCATGAACATGGCTTCAAAGCCTGTTTGACGCGAGAGGATCACGTGAGCGGGACGGATCGCATCGCGGAAGTGGTACAACAACGGGGTTGGTCGGATGACACTATCGTGGTCAATGTTCAAGGTGATGAACCATTGATGCCGCCCGCGCTGATTCAGGCAGTGGCAACCCATTTGCACAACCATCCCGAATGCGCCATTGCGACCGCCTGCCACGCGATTCACGATGAAGTGTCATTCCGCAATCCCAATATCGTCAAAGCCGTGTTGGACAAGGACGGCAACGCGCTGTATTTCAGCCGCGCCCCGATCCCGTACCCGCGCGATGCATTCCTCCCCTCGCCCGCCTGCGGGAGAGGGGCTGGGGGAGAGGGAGCATTGCCCCCCGATATGCTTGTACTACGCCACATCGGTATCTATGCCTATCGGGCCAGTTTTTTGCGAGCGTACAACCAACTTACGCCGTGCGCGCTGGAGCATTTTGAGGCATTAGAACAACTACGCGCCTTGTATCATGGCTACAAAATTGGCGTTTTTATCGCCGAAGAAGCTCCGCCTAGCGGGGTGGATACCGAACAGGATTTACACGTTGCGCGGGAAATTTTTGCCGCCCAACATACCGAAACGAATCATTAAGGGAGATAAACATGAGACTCATTCTATTAGGCGCACCAGGTGCAGGCAAAGGCACGCAAGCCAATTACATCAAAGAAGCATTTAACATTCCCCAAATTTCCACAGGCGATATGCTGCGCGCTGCCGTCAAAGCAGGTACACCGCTGGGCGTGATGGCGAAAGGCATTATGGATGCAGGTGGCTTGGTGTCGGACGAGATTATTATCAACCTCGTCAAAGAGCGCATTAAAGAAGCGGATTGCGCCCATGGCTTCTTGTTTGACGGCTTCCCCCGCACCATTCCCCAAGCGCAAGCCATGAAAGAGGCAGGCATCCCTTTGGATTTTGTGGTCGAAATCGAGGTTGCCGACAGCGAAATCATCCAACGCATGAGCGGTCGCCGCGTGCATCCTGCATCGGGACGCACCTACCACGTGGTATTTAACCCCCCCAAAGTCGCGGGCAAAGACGACATCACGGGCGAAGAGCTGATTCAACGTCCCGATGATGCCGAAGAAACGGTATTGAAACGCCTCACCGTGTATCACGAGCAAACCAAACCATTGGTCGATTATTACGCGGCTTGGGAGAAATCCGACGAGGGTGGCAATGCGCCTGTTTGTGTCAATATTCAAGGGGTTGGCAGCGTGGAAGAAATCCGCGACCAACTGTTTACCTTGTTGGCATGGGCTGAATAAACGTTATGCTAAGCAATTTCATCCTCGCAGAGGTGAAACGCATCGCAGCAGCTGCGCAAGCAGAAGCGATACGCAATGATAGCGAAATGGTGATCGCGGTGTTGGCGTAATAACAAAGGGTACGGAGACGTGCCCTTTTAAATGAGTGAAATTGTTCAGCAAGATTAGGCAGCAGTTTACGCTAAATTAGCAGACACATTTTGTGGTCAGTTTACGGTGATAGGTTCAATAAAATGGCTAGGGTTTACGTCACTAGAATGGCAGCCGCACAGCGGCAACTTCGTGCAGCGATTCGGATGTACTTTGCCGAAGAAGACGAACCCGCGATACATACCGTCGCGTCTGCTGCCTATGGTCTCCTAAAAGGTTTAAAGACTAAGGATGGGCGCAATGAAGCTGCCGATACACATCTCACAAATTACTTCTACGCCGCTCGAGACCTCCAACGTGGCAAATCGTTACCAAATATATTTGCGCAGGATCAAGACTATATGCGAATAGTTCGGAAATTTGCAAACTCTGGGTTGATTCGTCCTGAAACGCAATTCGATGAAGTTAAAGCGCACATTTCAGTTGATGCTACAAAGGATTTCTGGAATAAACGAAACCGAATTGCGAATTTATTGAAACATGCCGACCGTGATGCTTCAAGTCATATTCCTCTTGATGATGTCGATAATCTCTTGCTTATTATGCAAGCACTGGGAGCTCACGTGGACTTGATGCACGAAAATCTTGAACCAGAAGGTGAAATAATGTGGCTCTATTGGCAGGTCAAAAATAAAGCCATTGAGGATTTACCCAAGGAATACCAAAAAATCGGGGAGCTGATTGCGTCCGCTCCAGAGGAGAAGCGCCACGCATTTTGTGCTGAAATCATCAAAGAGTTTACCAGCTCATAGGTACGATTAGTCGGGTAGCGCACGCTGTGGCAGGAAATCAACATGAACAAAATGCTCAAAAATATCGCCCAAAATTGGAGTCCGCTCTCGCCCTTGTTGGCGGTGCCGCGCACGGAAGACGAATACGACGCACGCGTGGAGCTGATGAATCAACTTGTTGATGAAATTGGGGAAGATGGCGCGCATCCTTTGGTGCGCTTGCTGGATACGGTGGGTGCATTGGTGGCGCATTACGAAGCCGCGCACTATCCGTTGCCCGATGTGCCGCCGCAAGACGTGTTGGCATATTTGATGGAAGAACACGATTTGACCCAAAGCCAATTGCCCGAAGTGGGCAGTCAGGGCGTGGTTTCGGAAATTTTGCGCGGCAAACGCCAGCTCAATACGCGACAAATTCAGGCAGTCGCACATCGTTTTGGGGTGTCGCCTAGCGTATTTTTCAATTCCGCATCAATAAGATAAAAATTTCAGGAGTTTATTTCATGGCACACAAACCCGTACTCTCTCTCGCAGAAGCGAAAACCATCGCAGCCGCCGCCCAAGCCGAAGCCTTGCGCAATGACTGGAAAGTCGTCATTGCGGTAGTGGATGATGGTGGAAACTTGTTGTATCTGCAACGTGAACACGACACGTCTTTTGGTGCCGTAGAAACAGCGATTGCGAAAGCTTACGCCGCCGTGGCATTTCAACGTCCGACCAAGATGTCGGAAGAAGCCGTGCTCAGCGGGCGATTGATTCATTTGGCGTTGCCGCGTGTGATTCCTGCTGAAGGTGGTGTGCCGATTTGGCATGAAGGGGTATTGATCGGCGGACTGGGCATCAGTGGTGTGCGGGCGTTCCAAGATGGGCAAATTGCTGCTGCGGGCATTGCTATTTTAGAATCCCGCTAATCCAATCATTACGCTTAACTATCTATATAATCAATAAATTGTGACAATTTTGTGACGAAATTTCGCGCTTTTCACGGAAAAGTTTGATAGCATAGCAATCAGCTCAAGAATAAAATTTTCTTGAGTTTGTGCACGATTGATTCAAAACATACACTTATTCCGTGGAGGCATGATGAACAACCTACTCAAAGCCATACTGTTAATTTCACTGCTTGGCAACGTTAACCTCGCTCAATCCATCGAAATTAAAGGTGCAGGAGCCACTTTTCCCGCGCCACTCTATGCTAAGTGGGCAGAGGCTTATCGAAGCAAAACTGGGATAGCCATCAACTATCAAGCCGTCGGATCCGAGCAGGGAACTCAGCAGATTAGTGACAAAGCCGTTGATTTTGGCGCGTCAGACATTCCCCTCAGCTCAGCCGAACTTAAGAAAAAAGGTTTAATGCAATTCCCTGCCACGGTCGGTGGTGTTGTACCTGTCATCAATGTAGAAGGCATCGCATCTGGTACCTTAAAATTGGATGGTTCAACCTTGGGAGATATTTATATTGGCAAAATTACCCAATGGAATGACCCAGCCATAGCCGCGCTCAATAAAGGCGTAACTCTGCCAAATCGACCCATCACAGTGGTTCATCAATCTTTTGGCTCAGGTACAAGCTTTATTTTTGGTCAATATCTCGCTGAAGTGAGCACACCATGGAAAGCACTGGGCAACAAAGGAACGGCTTCTGAATGGAAAACTGGCCAACACATTGGACGTGGCAATAAAGCAGTTGTTGAACGATTGCGACAAAGCAGCGGCGGGATTGCTTACGTAGAATATGCCTACGCAGCACAAAATGGCTTAAATATGATCCAACTCAAAAACCGCGATGGTCAATTTGTCAAAGCCCATAGCTCAAGCTTTAAAGCTGCGGCGGCAAATGCAGAGTGGGAAAAATCTCCCGACTTTTACCAACTCTTAGTGAATAAACCTGGCAAAGAGGCTTGGCCTATCACTGCTGCAACCTTTATTTTGATGCATAAAACTCAAGATCAAGCTCTCGTCGGTAAAGAAATTTTACAGTTCTTCAATTGGGCTTATCTCAATGGACAAGGATTGACGGCACAACTTGAATATGTGCACTTACCCAGCAATGTGATTAGCCTGATTCAATTAGCCTGGAAAGCTCAGCTCAAAGATAGTCAAGGGAATCCGTTATAGCAGAATTTCAGACCTAAAAGACATACCATTCAAATAGCCCACCATTAAATTGGTGGGCTATTTTAGTCTTAAACTGAACAAACAGTTGCAATCCGTTGTCATCAACCACTGCAAAGGTAGTGGTATCATTAGATTCAACGAATATGTAGATGCGCCCCTCTTATTTAGAATGGAGATTATGATGAAAATGAAGTTTCATAAAACAATATTAGGACTCGCTGTTGCAATGACGTTGACGAGCAGTCAGCTTTGTAGCGCAGCGGACATTTCATCGGGTGGCGCAACGGCACCCGCCGATATTTTTATAAAATGGGTCACTGAATATCAAAAAAAATCGGGTGTCAATATCCAATATCAAGCCTTCGGATCGGGTGAAGCCATTGATAAGATGGGTAATAAAACCCTAGACTTTGGGGTATCCGACTTGCCATTAAAGCCTGAAGAACTCGACAAAATGGGATTGATACAATTCCCAATCATTATGACGGGACTGGTGCCTGTCGTTCATCTCAATGGAATTGCGCCGAACAGTGTCAAGCTGGATGGCACTACTTTGGCGGATATTTATTTAGGCAAAATCACCCGCTGGAATGATCCTGCACTGAACGCGCTCAATCCTGACTTAAAACTACCCGATCTAGCCATTACCGTAGTGCATCGTGCGGATCATTCGGGCAGCACTTACCTTTTCACAAACTACCTGTCCAAGGTGAGTCCTGCGTGGCAATCCTCCATGGGTGAAGGCGAAACAGTTGCGTGGAAAGCGGGACAAATGGCTGGTACGGGCGATGAAGGCACAACCAAGCTTGTCGCAGATACGCAAGGGGCAATTGGCTATGTTGGCTATCCATCGGCCATAGACCATAAACTCAGCATGATTCTACTCAAAAATCGAGCGGGTCAGTTCATCAAGCCAGAAGATTATGTTTTCCAGGCTGCTGTGATGCGGGCGGAATGGCATAAGGCTCCCAAGTTTTATGCTGTATTAACGGATGAATCCTCGAAAGATGCCTGGCCCATCAATGCCGCAAGTTTTGTACTATTGCGCAAAGTGCAGGAAAATGCGGACAAAGGCTCAAAAATGCTCAAGTTTTTTGACTGGATTTACCATGACAACAATGACTTCGCACTCACATTAGGTTTTATTCCTTTGCCTGAAAATCTGTCAGAGATGGTTCAAAATTCATGGAAAACGCAGCTCACAGACGGGAGTGGAAAACCCATCTGGCAATAATTTCAGGGCAACAAAATTCAGCTAATCTGTGGGTTGAACGACCACTTCTGATGAAAACAAGGGGTTTAAAATGAAACTACAATTGAAAAAAACACTACAAGCACTTGTTGTCGCAATGACGTTGACGAGCAGCCAGTTTTGCAACGCGGCAGATATTTCATCGGGTGGCGCAACGGCGCCAGCTGAAATTTTTACAAAATGGGCTTCTGAGTATCAAGCAAAAACGGGCATCAAAATCCAATATCAAGCCTTTGGTTCAGGTGAAGCCATTGACATGATGGGAAATAAGACCTTGGATTTTGGGGTGACAGACATGCCTTTAAAGCCTGAAGAACTCGACAAAATGGGATTGATACAATTTCCAATCATTATGACGGGACTGGTGCCTGTCGTTCATCTCAATGGGATTGTACCGAACAGCGTCAAGCTGGATGGCACTACTTTGGCGGATATTTATTTAGGAAAAATCACAAGATGGAATGACCCCGTGTTGGTGGCTCTTAATCCTGACCTAAAACTACCTGATCTAGCCATTACCGTAGTGCATCGGGCAGATCATTCTGGCAGCACCTTCCTGTTCACCAACTACCTTTCCAAGGTGAATCCTGCTTGGCAATCCTCCATGGGTGAAGGCGAAACGGTTGCATGGAAAGCGGGACAAATGGCTGGCACAGGCGACGAAGGCACAACGAAAATTATCGATGAGACGCACGGAGCAATTGGCTATGTCAGCTATCCCTCTGCCATAGACCATAAACTCAGCATGATTCTGCTCAAGAATCGGGCGGGTCAGTTTATCAAGCCAGAAGACTATGTTTTCCAAGCCGCTGTGATGCGGGCTCCATGGCATAAGTCCCCAAGCTTTTACACCATACTGACGGATGAATCCGCTAAGGATGCTTGGCCAATTAATGCAGTCAGTTTTGTACTATTGCGCAAAGTGCAAGAAAATGCGGACAAAGGCTCAAAAATGCTCAAGTTCTTTGACTGGGTTTACCATGACAACAATGACTTTTCGCTAGAATTAGGTTTTATTCCCTTGCCTGAGAGTTTGTCAGAAATGGTTCAGGATGCATGGAAAGTTCAGATCAAAGACACGGGCGGTAAAGCCATCTGGCAATAATCCAGCGCAACCCTTGAGGCTCTTTGTTGTCTCCGAGAGCCTCTCCTCTTTTTAGCATCATTCAACATGCTATATCCACATAATGTCATCATTCTGTCATAATAAAAAAATACACTACGTCTCGCAACACTGACTTGGCATTGGGAACACCCCCCATCGCGAGCGAAATATCCTAAAACTGACTGGAGATGTTATGAGTAAGAATCTGAAAAGTATACTGTTGGGGCTAACGACTGTTGCCACACTTGCAGGCGCGAATCTGAGCGCGGCGGATGGCATTACAGGTGCGGGTGCGACATTCCCTTACCCTGTTTATGCAAAATGGGCTGAAGCCTATAAAGCCCAAGGTGGCGTAAATATGAATTACCAGTCGATTGGTTCGGGTGGTGGTATCAAACAAATCACCGCTAAAACAGTGGATTTCGGTGCATCCGACATGCCGCTAAAGCCAGAAGAACTGACTAAAAATGGCATGATGCAATTCCCAACGGTAATTGGTGGTGTGGTGCCTGTCATTAACGTCAATGGCATTGGCGCAGGTCAATTGAAGTTGGATGGCGCAACTTTGGCGAACATCTACTTGGGTAAAATCACGCAGTGGAACGATGCTGCGATCGCAGCATTGAATCCAGGCATGAAGCTGCCTGATGACGTTATTACGGTTGTGCATCGTTCAGATGGTTCAGGTACCAGCTTCATTTTCACGAACTACTTGTCCAAAGTGAGCCCTGACTGGAAAACTGCGGTAGGTGAAGGCACTGCTGTTTCTTGGAAGGCAGGTACAGGCGGTAAAGGTAACGAAGGTGTTGCGTCTTACGTGCAACGCATCAAGGGTGCAATTGGCTACGTTGAGTACGCTTACGCGCTGCAAAACAAGATGTCCAGCGTACAAATGAAAAACCATGATGGTCAATTTGTCGTGGCGAGTGAAGAGTCTTTCAAAGGCGCGGCCGCAGGTGCGGATTGGAGCAAAGCCCCAGGTTTCTATGAAATCTTGACCGACGAACCTGGTAAAACAGCATGGCCTATCAGCGGTGCAACGTTTATCTTGGTACACAAAGTACAAGACAAGCCTGAATCCGCTAAAGAAGTGTTGAAATTCTTCAACTGGGCTTACACCAACGGCGACAAAATCGCAGCTGATTTGGATTACGTGACCCTGCCAGACAATGTCGTTAAATTGATCCAAGCTGCTTGGAAAGCACAGATCAAAGACGCACATGGTCAAGCAATGTGGAAGTAAGTAGCTAACGAACACTTTGAGTGAACAAGCCTTTGCTCATTCAACTTGTTGGTCATAGTGGCGCAGATGCTTAGTCTGCGCCATGTTTCAAATTCTGATTTATCTTTAACCGATACCTAAAAACTATGCTGATATTCTCTCTTGAAGCGCGCCTCAAACGACAAGCAGCGTTTGACTTATTGTTTCGGAATCTCACTCGAATTTCTGCATTTTCAGTCCTGCTCTTATTAGCAGCAATTATTTTTTCCTTAGTGGTAGGGAGTTTGCCCGCCATTAACAAGTTTGGCTTCGGCTTCCTGACCAGTATGGAATGGGATCCCGTCAACGATAATTTTGGCGCATTGGTGCCTATTATCGGCACACTGGTTACCTCTAGCATTGCACTTCTGATTGCGATTCCCGTCAGTTTTGGCATTGCCTTATTTCTCACCGAATTATCTCCTCGCATTCTGCGCCGCCCCTTGGGGATTGCGATTGAACTGTTGGCAGGTATTCCCAGCATTATTTACGGCATGTGGGGCTTATTCGTTTTTGCCCCCTTGTTCGCGGATCACGTGGAACCATGGTTGAACAAGAATGTGGGTGACATGCCCTATATCGGGGGATTTTTTGTAGGCCCACCGATGGGCATCGGCGTACTGACTGCCAGTATTATTTTATCCATCATGGTCATTCCCTTTATCAGCTCTGTCATGCGCGATGTGTTTGATGTTGTGCCCACTTTGTTGAAAGAATCCGCTTACGGTTTGGGTGCGACCACGTGGGAAGTAATGTGGAAAGTGGTATTGCCTTACACCAAAGTCGGTGTGGCGGGCGGCATTATGCTGGGACTGGGACGCGCACTGGGCGAAACCATGGCGGTGACATTTGTGATTGGTAATGCGCACGAATTAAGTAAATCGCTCTTGATGCCAGGCAACAGCATTTCTTCCGCCTTGGCGAATGAATTTACCGAAGCCGTGGGCGAGCTTTATACCTCATCCTTAATCGAACTGGGGTTAATCCTCTTTTTCATTACTTTCGTTGTACTCTCCATCGCCCGCTATATGCTGTACAAACTGGGCAAACGTGAAGGGCAGGCAAGCTAATTATGTTTAATCTTTATAATCGTCGGCGCATCGTTAACGCCATTGGACTGCTGGTTTCCATCCTTGCCATGTCATTTGGGCTATTTTGGTTATGCTGGATTTTGTGGACACTCTTCGCCCACGGCTTGCCCTCCTTGACTTTGGATGTATTCAGCCAAATGACCCCTCCACCTGGTAGCGCAGGCGGCTTGCTCAACGCGATTTGGGGCAGCTTAATGATGACGGTTCTGGGCACCATGATCGGCACGCCTATCGGGATTTTGGCGGGAACCTATCTGGCAGAATTCGGGCAACGCGGCTGGATGGCACCAATTACACGCTTTATCAACGACGTATTATTGTCTGCACCGTCTATCGTCATTGGCTTGTTTGTGTATGAAATCTATGTGGTACACGTCAAACACTTCTCAGGTTGGGCAGGCGCATTGGCGTTGTCAATCTTAGTGATACCCATTGTGATTCGTACCACTGAAAACATGTTGCGTCTGGTACCGAGCACCTTGCGTGAAGCCGCCGCTGCATTGGGCGCACCGCAATGGAAAGTAATTAACTTCGTCACTTTACGGGCGGCGCGTGCAGGGATTATCACTGGCGTATTGCTGGCGGTTGCGCGGATTAGTGGTGAAACAGCTCCCTTGTTGTTCACCGCACTGAACAACCAGTTCTGGAGCAATGACATGAATAACCCCATGGCAAACTTACCTGTGGTGATTTTCCAATTTGCCATGAGTCCTTACGAAGACTGGCAAAATCTCGCTTGGGCGGGTGCGTTGCTGATTACCCTCAGTGTGTTAACTCTCAACATTTTGGCGCGTGTGTTGTTCCGCCAAAGTGCGACCTCTCATTAAACTAAGGCCTGCAAATGAACGCTGACATAAATCCTAAAGTTGTTGTAAAAGACCTCAATTTCTACTACGGTAATTACCGTGCGTTAAAAGACATCAACCTCAATATCGCGGACAAGATGGTGACAGCCTTTATCGGTCCATCAGGTTGCGGCAAATCCACGCTGCTGCGCACCTTTAACCGCATGTATCAGCTTTATCCTAAACAGAAAGCCACGGGCGAAATTATTCTGGATGGCGCGAACATTCTGGATAAAAAACAAGATTTGAACATGCTGCGCGCCAAGGTTGGCATGGTGTTCCAAAAACCTACACCTTTTCCGATGTCGATTTACGACAACATCGCGTTTGGAGTCAAACTGTATGAAAGTTTGAACAAAAACGACATGGAAGAACGCGTGGAATGGGCATTGAAAAAAGCCGCGCTGTGGACAGAAGTCAAAGACAAGCTGAAACAAAGTGGCACAGGCTTGTCAGGCGGTCAACAACAACGCTTGTGTATCGCCCGCGCCATCGCGGTCAAACCTGAAGTGCTGTTGCTGGACGAACCGACATCCGCGCTCGACCCGATTTCCACCGCGCACATTGAAAAACTGATCGACGAACTGAAAGAAGACTTCACCATCGTGATCGTCACACACAATATGCAGCAAGCCGCCCGCGTGTCCGATTACACCGCCTATATGTACTTGGGCGACCTGATCGAATTTGGCGAAACCAGCACCGTCTTCACCAACCCCACCCGCAAAGAAACCGAAGACTACATCACAGGTCGATTTGGTTAATACTTCTACTCCCCTCGCCCGCGTGCGGGAGAGGGGCTGGGGGAGAGGGAAGTTTTGTCAAGGCGCACCCCAAGTGCGCCTTTTTCACGTCCAATTTCCGCCGCTTATTAGATGCGACAAATTCATTTTTGGTAATTTCAAAACCGTGGGAATGAATTGCCCCTACAATATCCGCCTCAAACAGGAGCAAGGAAATAGCATGAAGCGTTTAGAAAATTATGTCGGCAATACACCCCTAGTCCGCTTGCAACGCATTGCAGGCAATCCGAGTAATATTTTGCTGGCGAAGTTGGAGGGTAATAATCCTGCTGGGTCGGTGAAAGATAGACCTGCGTTGTCGATGATTATGCGCGCCGAAGCTCGCGGCGATATTAAGCCTGGCGACACACTGATTGAAGCGACCAGCGGCAATACGGGGATTGCGTTGGCGATGGTGGCGGCGATGCGCGGCTATAAAATGATTCTGGTGATGCCCGAAAATCAAAGCCAAGAGCGTTGCCAAACCATGCGCATTTACGGCGCGGAGCTGGTATTGACCCCCAAAGCGGGCAGCATGGAACTGGCGCGCGATACCGCCGTGCAACTGCGCGACGCAGGACGAGGCATTATCCTCGACCAATTCGCCAATCCCGATAATCCACTGGCGCATTACGAAGGCACTGCGCCTGAAATCTGGCGCGACACAGGCGGAAAATTGACCCACTTTGTCAGCAGCATGGGTACAACAGGCACGATTATGGGCTGCTCAAGGTTTTTCAAAGAACAAAATCCCGCGATTCAAATCATTGGCGTACAACCCGAAGCAGGCGCGCAAATCCCTGGCATTCGTAAATGGGAAGCGGCGTATTTGCCCAAAATTTACAGCGGTGAAAATGTCGATGCGCTGGAATATGTCAGTCAACACGACGCGGAAACCTTAAGCCGCCGTCTGGCGCGTGAAGAAGGCATTTTCTGCGGCATTTCTTCTGGCGGCGCACTCGCGGTGGCTTTGCGCATCTCAGAACAAGTCGAAAACGCCGTGATTACCTTTATCGTATGTGATCGGGGCGACCGCTACCTTTCCACGGGCGTGTTTGAATAGTCGGATTGACGGCGCACACGCGATTTCAAACAGGAACAATCATGACCATCACATGGCAAGATCTACTCCACCCTGGCGAGGCAAGCGATTTTTTCTCCCGCAGTACCTTCCCTGAATTTCATCCAGAGGATCGCGGCTATAACCTTGACAACGCGTTATGGTTGGCGGAGCTGAGTCGCTTGATGTATCGAGACAAACCCATCCCTTTGCCGCTCGGCAACCATTTTCCGCATCACGCCGTCACGCAATCGCGTACTTTTTGGGCTAGCAAAACGGATACGTTTGCGATGCTTATTGAGTTTGATGGCGAAAAACCGTTTGCCGTATTGGCATTTCGAGGCACGGCACAGTGCGTCAAAAACTTTGTGACCGACCTAAAAATTTGCAAAATCCCACTGGATCAGCAAGCGGTCAATGTCCACCAAGGTTTTTTAGATGCATTGAACGACATCTGGGGCAAAATTGAAGGCTCACTGGCAACATTGACCTGCCCCGTCTTTTTTACGGGACATAGCCTAGGAGCCGCATTGGCAACTTTAGCCGCCACGCGCCACGCACCCACCGCACTTTATACCTTCGGCTCTCCCCGTGTGGGCGATGCGACCTTGGCGACCGCACTGCCCGACATCCCCATTTATCGACTGGTCGTGGAAGCGGATATCGCCGCCACCGTTCCCCCGTCGATACTGGGTTATAAACATGTCGGCGAATTGAAAATCCGCCCCGCCCCCGTGGGTCAGAAACGCGGATTGCTTGCCGCTATTGCCTGCTTTACCCACCCCGTAAAACCCTTAGCCGATCACGCCCCCCTGCAATACGTGGACAGCTTCTCAACCTGACGAATGGCGAGCGACATCCGCGCGTTGTAGCAGCCTCATCTCAAACAAGCACAGGTTATAATTCACCGCCAGTTTCATCCCATTTCCCTTTCAAAACATTGCCATGACTGACCACGACACAACGACAGCTAAACCAGAAAGAAATTGGGTTTGGTGGTGCAATGAGGACTCAATTGCAGCGGGCAAAATTTCTGCGCTGGCGATTCTCGAAACCTTTGCGGCGGTTGGGGTGTGGTGGTGGTTGGCGATGCACTTTAACTGGTCAGTTCTCAGCTTTGTCGCCTTGTTTGCTGCCCCGATGTTGTTATTGCGCTCAGAGGCGTCTATTCAAGAGGGCGTGGACAGGCTGGGGCGATACTGGAATCGCGATGAGAACAGCGTTTCTAAAACAAAAAGAATACTGATCGCCATTTTTATTTTCCTAATAACAGGCGGATTGATTTATTGGTTGGCAAGCCATAGATGGACGACGCACACAAGCTGGGGTTTGCTTTGGCCAGCAGCCATGTTTGGTGCGGTTGCAGTTGTGATTGCGGGTGTGAGTGCGAGTGAGAGTGCAGTTGCGTTTGCGAGGACTGTTGCGTTTGCGAGTCCAAATGGAAGTGCGGGTACGATTCTTTTCGGTCAAATCATTGCCTTGGGTATTGTTCTGCGTAGCCAGCTTATCCGTGTGCTGGCTACCGTCCATCATCCACTGTCAGGATTGGCGCGACTGCCGCAAAACTGGCGTGAAACCCTCTGGGTGATTGACCTGAGCCATCCGCCAGAATTAATTCCACAAGCAGGAGCAGTTGACGACTTATTTGCCGTCAAATCATTGTGGCAGGTTCTGCGGACAAAAGAAGCAACGGACGACAGGCTCTTCGCGGCAATACTCCTCCCAATTTTTTACCTGCCCGCACTGACCTATCGCTGGAGTTTAAAAGCCAGCGCATGGTTGTGGTTTCCCCTGATTTTATTGCTGAAACCTCCGTTTTACGGCTTGGACAGCGTTGGAAGAGCTCGCCAAATTGGGCGTTCTATTTCTGGTTCTTGGCGATTGTTGCCTGTTGTTGCTCTCGGAATTGGCGTGTGGCTCATTATCAATTTGTTCCCTCAATTGAATTTTATTTTGAACGCCCTACCCGAAAAGTGGGGAGATTTTGTGAAAGGCGTTGGGGAGTTTTTGCCCCCGCTTCAAGTTGGTGGCATACGTTATGTAGCACTTTGGGAATTTTGTGTATTGGGATTGTTTTATTGGTGGGATGCTCAGAATTACAAAACAGATGAAGAAAGCTGCGAAAAATGCACTGATGAAAATGAGAAAAAACAGTTTACGCAAGAATTAGCGCAGTTAGCGAGAGACGTTGAAAGGACTCGTATCTTTTTGATTGTCATGTTTTTTGTTTGGGGCGAAGCGACCGTTGCCTATTTGTTGTATACCAACAACCCGACCTCCGCTGAGCACTTAATCTCCCCGTGGTTGTTGCGGATTTTGTAATCCATACGCGACGAATTGTGCTTCGTCGACATGACGGTTTGAATCAATTAAATCCGTTCGCCCTGAGCTTGTCGAAGGGTGAACGGATTTAAGCTATTGACTTCATAAATCATCCATTCATGGTTCGACCGTTCGACAAGCTCACGGCTCACCACGAGCGGAAGATTTATAGACAAATGCACGGCGCGCCTATCTTGACCCAAGGCGGGCTATAATCCGCCGCCTACATTTCACCCATTTTCATTTAAGGACACTATCATGGCGCAAAAAACCATCATTCAAACCAACGACGCGCCTGCGGCGATTGGCACTTATTCCCAAGCGGTTAAAGTTGGCGACACCGTGTATTTGTCGGGGCAAATCGGGCTGGATCCTGCATCGATGCAAATGGTCGAGGGCATCGAACCGCAAATCCATCGCGTGTTTCAAAACCTACGCGCAGTGACGGTTGCGGCGGGCGGGAGTTTGGCGGATGTGGTCAAGCTGAACATTTTCCTCACCGACTTAGGCAATTTCGCCAAAGTGAACGAAATCATGGCGGAATACTTCGCCCAACCCTATCCCGCCCGCGCTGCTGTCGGCGTGGCTTCCCTACCCCGCGCCGCGTTGGTTGAAGCGGATGGGGTGATGGTTTTGTAATGATAGGCTCTACCAATAATGTCCAATATAAACTTTCTCGCAATTTCTGGCAGCCTCCGCACGCAATCCGTAAACTCCGCCTTGCTGCGAGCTAGCGCACGTCTGGCTCCGACGGGCATATCAATAGGGATGTTGCAGGGATTGGCTGATTTGCCGCTTTTTAATCCAGATATTGAGTACACGAACCCCATCGCAGTCGAAAAATTGAAGTCAGAAATCCTTGCGGCAGATGCGCTGATTATTGCAAGCCCCGAATACGCGCATGGCATTACGGGCGTACTCAAAAATGCTTTAGATTGGCTAGTCAGTAGCGAAGTCTTCATCAACAAACCGATTGCACTATTTAATGCCGCGCCACGTGCCGTTCACGCTTACGCTTCGCTGCGAGAAATAGTCACCATGATGTCAGCCCATGTAGTCGATGCGTCTTGCATCACCTTACCCATGAGCGAGGGCACGTTCGATGAGGATAGGATTTATAACGATGCAAATATGTCCGTGGCTATTCATGCTGCACTACAATCTCTCGCGCTTACGGTGGCTAAATCTCGTCAGCCGTAAATTCAATTGACCACGCCCCTCAAAATCACCCCCATCACCCTCGCGAAATTGGCGAAGTTGGGCATCACGCGACGCAGCGATTTGGTGCTGCATTTGCCGTTGCGTTATGAGGATGAAACCCATCTTGCGCCGATTGCCACGTTGCAAGTCGGTGAATCAGCGCAGATTCAAGGCGTGGTGGCGCATAGCGAAGTGACCCATCGTCCGCACCGCGCCTTGGTGTGTCGTTTGGAAGATGGCAGCGGCGAGGTGTTTTTGCGCTTTCTGCATTTTCACGCGGGGATACAGCAGCAGCTTAAAGTCGGCAAACGGGTGCGGGCGGTGGGCGAGGTGCGCGAGGGGTTTTATGGGCGGGAAATGGTGCATCCAAAATGCAGCAACGTTGAGGATGACACGCCGCTGCAAACCAGCCTCACACCCGTGTATCCGACTACGGCGGGCTTGTCGCAGACCAGTTTGCGCAAGCTGATTCTCAACGCGCTGGACGTGATTCCCATCAGCGACACCTTGCCCGCAGCCTTATGCAATCGGCTGAGTTTGCAAGATTTTCCCAGCAGCATTCGGCTGTTGCATCAACCCACGCCCGACATTTCTGCCGCCCGTTTAGAGGCGCATTCGCATCCCGCGTGGCAGCGGATTAAGTTTGACGAGCTGTTGGCGCAGCAAATATCCATGCGCATTCATCACCGCGAACGCCATCAGCGCGCCGCCGTCGCCCTATTGCCACGAGGCACATTGACGCAATCGTTATTGGCGGCGTTGCCGTTTAGCTTGACGCAGGCGCAGCAAAAAGTGCTCGCAGAAATCAGCCGCGATTTGAGTTTGCCGCACCCGATGCAGCGGTTGTTATTGGGCGATGTCGGCAGCGGCAAAACCATCGTCGCCGCGCTTGCCGCCTTGCAAGCCATCGAAAACGGCTACCAAGTCGCGCTGATGTCGCCCACCGAAATCCTTGCCGAACAGCATTTTTTAAAGTTAAGCGAATGGTTAGAGCCGCTGGGCATCACGCCCGTTTGGCTGTCGGGCAGTTTGAAAAAATCAGCCAAACAGCGCGCCACGGCGGCGATTGCCTCAGGCGAAACGCTGTTGGCAATCGGCACGCACGCGTTGTTTCAAAAGAATGTGCAGTTCCATAAATTGGGGCTGGCGATAGTCGATGAGCAACATAAATTTGGTGTGGAACAACGGTTGGCGTTGCACGCGAAGGGGAAGGAATCGGCGGAAATTACCCAAGCCGTTCGCCCTGAGCTGGTCGAAGGGCAAAGCACGCCGAGCAATGTCGGGTTAAAACCCGACCTACGCAACTCCGTTCACCCTTCGACAGGCCCAGGGCGAACGGAGTCTGAATCATCCGCCGCCCGCGCCCCCGAACCGCACCAGTTAATGATGAGCGCGACACCAATTCCGCGCACCTTGGCGATGAGTTTTTATGCTGATTTGGATGTGTCGGTGATAGACGAATTGCCGCCAGGACGCACGCCCATCGTCACAAAATTGGTCAACGATAACCGTCGCGCCGAGGTGTGCGAACGGGTGCGCGCTGCGTGCGCGAAGGGACAACAGGCGTATTGGGTGTGTCCGCTGATCGAAGAATCAGAAACATTGGAATTGCAAAACGCGCAGGAAACCTTTGAAAACATGCAAGCGACCTTCTCCGAATTACGCGTCGGCTTGGTACACGGCCGCTTGGACAACGCGGAAAAAGTGCGGGTGATGGCGGCGTTTAAAGCAGGCGAGTTGGATTTATTGGTCGCCACCACCGTGATCGAAGTTGGCGTGGATGTGCCCAACGCCAGTTTGATGGTAATCGAACACGCCGAACGCATGGGGCTGGCGCAACTCCATCAACTGCGCGGGCGGGTCGGGCGCGGCGCGGCGCACAGCTTGTGCATTTTGCTGTTTCAACCGCCATTGTCAGAATTAGCACGAGCGCGCTTGAAAATTATTTTTGAACACACCGACGGCTTTGTGATCGCGCAAGAAGACTTACAATTGCGCGGCCCTGGCGAATTGCTGGGCGCACGGCAAAGCGGCGTGGCGATGTTGCGCTTTGCGGATTTGAACGAAGATGGCGAACTATTGGAATTGGCGCGAAAAGTGGCGGACGAGCTGCTTAGTGATGATCCCGACACCTGCCGCAAACACTTACAACGCTGGATAGCGCACAAACATGATTTTTTGCACGTTTAAATTTACACCTAGCCCACCGTTCGCCCTGAGCTTGTCGAAGGGTAAACGGTGTTCATGGTTCGACAAGCTCACCACGAACGGACAATTTTGCCCCTGCACGCCTGAATTATGCGTTTGATTTCCACCACCCCAGACCGCTTTTGGCATCGCACAACCCTAGGTTGCCCCGCCGAATTACATCCTTGGCTGCACGATCACGGCTCGCTGACCCAGCGCATCCAACAACGCTGTAGCCAGTTTGCCGTCCACCCCATCCGCAGCGGGTTGACGCGTATCGCTTACGACGAAGCCGCGCTACTCGGCATCCCACCCAGCCAACACGCCTATTCCCGTGAGGTATTTCTGTACGCCGATGGTCAACCCGTCGTGTTCGCGCACAGTGCGCTTGCCCCAGCCGACCTGCGCGACACATGGGCAGCCGTCAGTCAACTCGGCAACAAACCCTTAGGTACCTTGCTTTTTTCTCACCCCTTGATTCGCCGTATGCCGCTGAGTTTCAAAGCACTACGGCCGCATCATCCGCTCTATCGTCGCGCCATCGCGCAGTTGAGCCACCCACCCAGTCGTTTATGGGCGCGTCGCTCGCTGTTCTACCTACACCACGCCCCCCTGCTGGTCACAGAAGTGTTTCTGCCAGAAATTTTTGAACTCGGTGATATTCCAGTCCATATTGCCGTCAGCTGATGGCAAAAAAAGCGACACTAAAACACAAACGCCACCCGAGCGGTGGCGTTGTTTGGTTGGACAAACAGAAAGCCTTACGCTTCTGTTGTGCCCAGTGCGGTGGTGTTGAAGCCGCCATCGACGTAAGTGATTTCGCCTGTGATGCCGCTGGCTAAATCGCTACACAAGAAAGCAGCCGCGTTGCCGACTTCTTCAATCGTCACGTTGCGTTTGAGCGGGGCGTGTTTTTCGTTGTAGCTCAATAACTTGCTGAAATCACCTATCCCTGCGGCGGCTAAAGTTTTAATTGGCCCAGCGGAAATGCCGTTGGCGCGCATGCCTTTACGTCCCAGTTCCATCGCCAAATAACGCACACTGGCTTCCAAGCTGGCTTTTGCCATGCCCATGACGTTGTAGTGGGGCATGGTGCGGACTGCGCCTAAGTAGCTCAAGGTCAACACGGCGGCGTTGCGCCCTTCCATCATCGGCATGGCGGCTTTCACCATGGCGGGGAAGCTGTACACGCTGATGTCGTGGGAAATGCGGAATGCTTCGCGGGTAAAACCTTCCAAGAATTCGCCGTCCAAGGCTTCACGCGGGGCGAAGGCGATGGAATGAACCAAGCCGTCGAATTTGTCCCAGTGTTTATTGAGGTCAACGAAAAGTTGGTCAATTTCGGCATCGCTGCTGACATCGCAAGGAAAAACCAATTCGCTGCCGAATTTTTTTGCCATGTCCAGTACGCGGTCACGTACACGTTCGCCTTGATAAGTGAATGCCAATTCCGCGCCTTCGCGGTGCATGGCCTGCGCAATACCATAAGCAATGGAGCGTGTGCTAATCATGCCGGTAATCAAAATACGTTTGTTTGCTAGAAAGCCCATGATGATCCTTTAAAACGAGGGTTGGAAAAACCACGCGATTATAACCGTTTGAAAGGGTTAAGGGAGAATGGGAATCGCACTCGTTGACAGAATAGATATTTATTCTCACCTAAACATTGGACAAATAAGGGAAGGTTGCGAAATATGACCCGTCATAAAGAGGTTTACGCCTCATCAAACAGATAGTTTTTATGATATTGTTTCAACTGATTTTACAAAGAAATTGACTTGCAGCGCATTGTTGCGTTATTCACGGCGAAGCTGCGTACATGTAACTTAAGCGTTCTTGGTAGGATTCTCCCGTTGCATTGCATTTATCACTTACTGACAAAGGAGTCGTATTATGTTCATAAAATCAAGATTGTATCTATCCATTGGACTGGCACTTTTACCTATTTTGCAAGCAAATGCTCAGGCTGGGGGGATGGAAATCACTTATACCGATGGCTCAAAACAAGCGGTATCGCTCAATCAAGAGTCTGAAAAAATCAAGATCATCGAGTTTAAAAAGAGCACAGGCTCCTCAACCACCAAACCAAACAACGATAATGTATTCGGGAGTGACACTTTTACGACAGGCAGTCTTAAGGGAGAAATTTTCTTTATCTCTGAAGTCAATAGAATTCCAGATTTAGATAATTTGCGTCCTGTTGGGCAGCCACTTTACGCAACCTCGCTCAATATTACCGCGAGGCGATTCGATCAGGGTTTTCCAGGTATTCCAGGCAGAACAGAATGGTTTGCGATCAAATACACGGGCAGTTTTTTTGTCGTCAACGAAGGGATGTACAACTTTAGAACTGTCTCCGATGATGGCGTGATTTTGAAAATTGACAACCGTGTCGTGATTGATGATGGTGGCGTTCATGCACCGCAAAGTGCAACGGGTCAAATCTATTTAAGCCGTGGCGAACACAATATACGGGTTGATTATTTTCAGGGTCCAAAATATGACCTTGCCCTACAGCTATTTGTCACCCCCAGTGGACAAAGTGAGAAATTATTTGATACACGAGATTTTAAATAGCTAGCTGTTAATTCCATTTATGCGTCCTACAAGGTTTATATACCACGAGTAGGATGTATTTCCGAGTGTGCCGTATGTCAATTTGCTGAATATTCGATCTATATCGCAGCGCGCTTATCGCTGCCCAACGCTAACTACCCCATTGATTTAACATGTCCTCTTTCCTCTATCTCGCCTCTCAAAGTCCCCGTCGTCGTGAATTATTAGCGCAAGTGGGCATTGCCTTTGAGGTGTTGCCGCTGCATGTAGCGGGAATTGCCGATTTCACGGTGGATGAAACGCCACACACGGATGAATCGCCAGAAGTCTATGTGCGGCGGGTATGTTTGGAAAAAGCGCGGGCGGGGCTGGCGATGGTGGCAACGCGAGGGTTACCTGTTGCGCCCGTGTTGGCGGCGGATACCAGTGTGGTATTGGGTGAGCAAATTTTGGGTAAGGCAGACAATCTCGACCATGCCGTCGCCATGTTGCGCAGTTTATCGGGACGAGAACATCGGGTGTTAAGTGCCGTTGCAGTGGGGCTGGGCGATAAATTAGAACTCGCACTTTCGACTTCTGTGGTACGTTTCGCCCCCTTGAGCGAAGCACGTATTCAGGCGTATCTCGCGACAGGTGAATATGCCGACAAAGCAGGGGCTTATGCCATACAAGGCATAGCCAGCGCGTTTATCGCGAATTTGTCGGGCAGTTATTCTGGCGTGATGGGCTTGCCCATTTTTGAAACCGTCGAAATATTGAAACAATTGGATTTCCCCACACCATGAGCGAAGAAATTTTAATTAACGTAACCCCGCAAGAAACCCGCGTGGCGATTATGCAGTTGGGCGTGGTGCAAGATTTATACATCGAACGCAGCAGCAACCGTGGCATCGTCAGTAATGTGTATTTGGGCAAAGTCAAACGGGTATTGCCAGGCATGCAGTCGGCCTTTATCGACATTGGATTGGAGCGTTCGGCGTTTTTGCATGTCGCCGACATTTGGGAAAATAGCCATGCCAACCCCGTGCGCCCAATCGAAAAGGTGCTGTATGAAGGGCAGAATATACTGGTGCAGGTTATCAAAGAGCCGATCGGCAGCAAGGGCGCGCGGCTTTCTACCCAGCTGAGCATGGCGGGGCGGCTGCTGGTGTATTTGCCGCAAGAAACACACATTGGCGTGTCGCAGCGTATTGAAAGCGAAGCCCAACGCGATGTTTTGCGTGCGCAATTGCAAGCGGCTTTGCCTGCTGAACATCAGGGTGGTTACATTATTCGGACTTTGGCGGAAGCGGCGAATGAGCCCGACTTTTCGGGCGATATTGCCTACTTGGATAAGTTGTGGCGCAATTTGCAAACGGCAGCTAAAACCGCCAGTGCGCCACAATTGTTGTATCAGGAGTTGAATCTGAGTTTGCGTGTGCTGCGCGATTTTGTCAGTGTGGATGTGACACGGATTCTGGTCGATTCCCGCAGCACGCATCAAAAAATGCTGGAATTTGCTGAAGCTTACCATCCCAGTGTGATCGAAAAGCTATCGCGTTATCCTGGTGAGCGGCCTTTGTTTGATTTGTACGGCGTGGAAGAAGAGATTGAGCGGGCGTTGTCCAAGCGTGTGGATCTCAAGTCGGGTGGATATTTGATCCTCGACCAGACCGAAGCGTTGACGACGGTGGACGTGAATACGGGCGGTTTTGTTGGTTTGCGTAATTTTGACGATACCATCTTCAAAACCAATCTCGAAGCGACTCAAGTCATTGCTCGCCAACTGCGCTTGCGCAATTTGGGCGGCATTATTATCTGCGACTTTATTGATATGGACAGTCAGGAGCATCGCGAAGCGGTGTTGAATGAGTTTAAGAAAGCTTTAGCGCGAGATCATACTCGCATCACGGTGAGCGGTTTTTCCGCTTTAGGGCTAGTCGAAATGACCCGAAAACGTACCCGGGAAAGTTTGGCGCACGTGTTGTGTGAACCTTGTCCTACCTGCAAAGGGCGCGGTGAAGTCAAAACAGCTCAAACTGTGTGTTATGAAATTTTGCGTGAAATTGTGCGTGAAGCACGTCAATTTAATGCGCGGGAGTACCGTATTTTGGCGGCACAACAAGTCATTGATTTGTTCTTAGATGAAGAATCGCAGACCTTGGCACAGCTATCCGATTTCATTGGAAAGCAGATTTCTTTGCAAGTCGAGACGGTTTATAGTCAAGAACAGTATGATGTCATTTTGATGTAAGCCTTTGACAGCAAAGCTCTGCTACACTTACGCCCGCGTTCAGAGGATCGCCATAAAAATTAACTAAACACTCAGGGAGAAAATATGTTTAAGAAGCAATTCATGGTGGCTCTTGTGGCCTCTGTACTTTCCTCAGCAGCTTTCGCGGATGTACATGGACACGGTGTCGAGCGTGCAGATCACAATGCTGAAGGTCCTGCTTGTAAGGGGTACGGTCCGCAAACTCCGCGCGACATCGACAGTAAGCATGGCGAGAACAAGCTCGCTTTTTCTTTGTCTCCAGATTACAAACAAATGAATTTGTGTAACATTCACTTTCACGTCAATGCTGAGCATAAAGCTAAAGAATTCTCCATTCATGCAGAAGGTGAGCACGGTCATGATGCTGGCTATCAGTGCAGCATGAGCAAACATCTGAGTGCAGCCGAACTTGCACCGACGGCAGAACCTGCTTGCCCAAGCGAGCACGGTCCTTTGAAACCAGGTGATACCATCGAAGTACACTGGGTGCATTCTTCCGCACCTGTCATCCCTGGGCCGACACTGTTTGCCTGTTTGTCCGACAATGTCAAGAATCCTGATCTGCGCGTAGAGTCACAAGTGTTTACACTGGTGAACGATCCAAATGCCTTGGACTTCAATTCGTTTGATTATCATGGCAAAGTAGTTGATGGCTACCAGCAGGCTGACGGGATTCCGAGCAACACGGGCAAACCCGTTCTGTTCGCAGGTTCGACTACGGGCCCAAAGTACAGTGACCAAACTTGCTCACCTCTGCAAGTCACTTGGAGTGTGCGTCCTACTTGTGCCAAGCTTGACATCAATTCCGTTGCCAAATGGTGTAAAGGTAATGCCTTTAAGGAAGACCATGCTCACGGCGTACGCAAACTGGTCACTGAACCAGCATTGTTGTCCGATATCAAGTAAGTCTTTTCGGTGTGGCGACACACCGTTAACTTTATTAGCCGCTCCAGTTGCAATAGCTGGGGCGGTTTTTTATTGCGTTGAGCCGTTTAGTTGTGCAAGGTACGCATGTGCACGGTGATATTCAGTCAGACATCCAGCAGGCTTTTCGGGTCGATTTTGCTGCCCGTGATTGCCACGGCTTTGTGGCGCGATTGGCTTCCTTGTTTCAGCTCCACTTGTCGCAATGGCACCTCGAATAACTTCGCAATAAATTTCAGCAAGGCTTCATTGGCACGCCCCTCAATTGGTGGGGCGGCGAGTTTGATTTTCAGTGCGTCGCCGTGCAGTCCCACGATTTCGCTGCGTTTTGCATCTGGCTGAACGTGCAGCGTCAGTACAATATCCTCTGCTTGATGGCGATACCAGTTCATATTGTCCCCTGCGAGCTTGATGCGGTTGCAGTGCTGTCCCGTTGCATCTGCGCTTCGCCCCATGTTTTCATGGCGCGCAGCACTTCCAACAAACTTTCCCCGTTTTCGCTCAGCGCGTATTCCACCCGTGGCGGGACTTCAGCGTAGATGGTGCGGGTAATCAAGCCGTCACGTTCTAATTCGCGTAATTGCGTGGTCAATGCTTGTTTGCTAATGGCAGGAATTTGTTTCTGTAACAAACCAAAACGGTTGATGCCGTGCAGGATGAGAAACAGCAGCAACGGTTTCCATTTGCCGCCAATGCGTTCTAAACAGTAGGTGACAGGACACGGATTGAGAATTTCTTCCATTGAATGTTCTCCATTAGTCTATAAATTATGACTACTATCGAAATGAGGTGCACTGTGTAACAATGAGAAATAGCGGCGGATAAGTCAATGTATTCGGCGAGCAAACTGTAGCGGATTTCTCCCGTGTATTGCTCTGCTATTTTCATAACGCACGAACCCAAAGCTTTGCACTATTTCAATACCCACAAACATATCGGTAGCGTGGTCGTGGAAATGTCGCAAACTTTCGTAAAATGCCATCCATTGCCTACAGGGAGAGCTAAGGAAGTCCTGAACAATCCACCAAACGCTCGAATTGCCACTGGGACTTAGGGAATTTAGGTGATTTTTGGTCTAGATTCCGACTTTTAGTCGCTTTTTGCCCTGTTTTCTGTTTTTAGGACGCAACTT
>JAQTYN010000108.1 GCA_028688275.1 Gallionella sp.
CGACGCTCCTTGCTCTCCCACGGGCTTGATGTCCCAGAGGGGTATCGAACTGCCGTACCGAACCAGATAAGATTAACTAACAAAAAACTAACCTTGTCTAGCAAACTAAGCATACAAGGGGTAGGGGGAGCAGACTTGAAATACTACACTTCGTCGATCAATACAATCGGCAGCTCTTTGTCTTCTAACATTTCCACAGACTCGATTTTGGCAAAATGACTGCTGATTTTTTTGCTGGAAATTTCTACTTGCGAGGCTTCGTCGTTGGCACGGCGGATATTGTCAGCGAGTTTTTTCATGCGTTCGTCGAAGCGTTTAAAATCAACACTCAGCCCGCCCAATGCCTTTTGAATGATATGCACCTGCTCGCGCATTTTCACATCCTTCATCACCGCCCGCGCCGTGTTCAACACCGCCATTAAGGTGGTGGGCGACACGATCCAGATATGTTTTTGCATGGCGTATTCGACCAAATCGCCGTGGTAGGCGTGTATCTCGGCGAACACGGCTTCGGCGGGTAAAAACATCACTGCGCCATCGGAAGTTTCATTTTTAATCAAATACTTGCTGCTGATGTCGTCGATGTGTTTGCGGATGTCTAGCTTGAATTGTTTGCGCGCCGTTTGTTTGTCGGATTCCGCCAAATCGGATTCCAACATGCGGTGGTAATTTTCCAGTGGGAATTTAGCATCGACGGGGACGTTGCCCGTAGGTGACGGCAAAATCAGCAAGCAATCGACGCGGCTGCCATTGGAGAGTTTTTCTTGGAAACGATAGGAATCGGGCGGCAAAATGTTGCGCACCAAGCCTTCCAATTGCACTTCGCCGAACGCACCGCGTGAGCGTTTGTCGCCCAACAACGCCTGTAAACTCACTACATTGGTGGTCAGACCGTCAATTTTTTTCTGCGCTTCGTCGATGGTGGCGAGGCGGGTCATCACATTGGTAAACGTTTCGTTGGTTTTCTTAAAGCCCTCATCCAAGCGTTCCGCCACTTTGCCCGAAATTTGCTCCAGTCGCGCATCGGTGCTTTGCGTCAGCCCCGTGATACTTTGGGTCAACATTTCCGTGTTGCGCTGCATCGTGCCTTGAATCAGGGCTTGATCCGCTCTGCCTTGTTCCGCCAAGGTTTCCAAGGTTTTTTTGACCAGCTCAATGCGCATCTCTTCTTGCTTGGCTTGCAAGCCAGCAGACAACTGCGCCAACTGGGTCAACAAGGCTTCGCGGGTTTCCGCCAAGCCAGACTGTTGCGCCAATTGCAGAGCCTGCATGGCTTCGCGGGTTAAATTCAAACCTTGGGTGACGTGGGCAAAGGTTTCGGTGGTTTTCTTAAAGCCTTCGTCCAAGCGTTCTGCCACTTTGCCTGCGATTTGTTCCA
Organism: Gallionella sp.; assembly: GCA_028688275.1. GTDB lineage: Bacteria > Pseudomonadota > Gammaproteobacteria > Burkholderiales > Gallionellaceae > Gallionella. Next base: position 1,379 of record JAQTYN010000108.1, read on the forward strand.
ATCTGGCATCGGTGCTTTGCGTCAATCCCGCGATGCTTTGCGTCAGCAATTCGGTGCTGCGCTGCATGGTGGTTTGTATCATGGCTTGATCGGCGCGCCCTTGTTCTGCCAAGGTTTCCAGGGTTTTGCCGACGATTTCCACGCGCAGCGCGTCTTGCTTGGTTTGCAAATCGGCTGACAACTGGGCTAATTGCGCCAAGATGGCTTCACGCGTATCCGACAAACTACGGTGTTGTGCCAGTTGCAAAGCCTGCACCGCATCACGGGTTTGGGTTAATTCTTGCGTGACAGAATCGCGCAACCGTGCCGCGCTGTCGGCATTGGATTGAATCATGCGGTCGCCCAATTGGTTTAAACCTTGGTGTAAATCACTTAACATCAAGCGATGACGCGCTTCTAACCCTTGGTTTAATGCCTCCGACATTTGCCCCTGCGAGGCGCGCAACTGCACGATGAGCCACGCCAACGCCGCCAAAACAACCAACAGCAATACCAACATTACAATTTCTATCATTACTTCATCCAATCAATATGGGTACGGTGGGGTATATCTATTCTGTTACGCGCTTGGTAAATCAGGGCACACGGTTTGCAGCCAGACGACAAATTCAGGTGATGATCTAACTTTATCAAAGTTAGTATCGGTTTTTAGATGAAAGCAAGCGGGCAATACGTTGTATATGTGGCAAATTCTAAGCCAGTTCAGGCATTCCACAACTTCCCCACGCAAGGCAAATAAACAAGCTAAACCGTACGCCACAATTTTTGGTGCTGCATTAGCATGTTGTAGTAATAGCTGCTCGGCACGATTGCGCAATAAATTGGATTCCGCATCATTTTGGACTCCCAATGCTATTGCTTCGCGCATCAAAGTGGCAGCCCAGTTGTTAGCTGCTTCGTGCATGTCTGCTTTGATATTGAGAGCCAATTGATATTTATTACATGCTTGCTGCCATAACTTGCGTGCGCAAGCTAGGTCGCTTCCAACAACAGCTTCTGCCTCTTCGGTTAATGCAAAACCCCAGTTAAAGGCGGCCTCATATTTATCTTGTTTGATAATAAGAGCCAACTGATATTTTTCGCCTGCTTGTCGCCACAATTTACATGCGCCAGCTAGATCACTCGCAGCAAGAACTTTCGCCTCACCTGCTAATGCGCCCCCCCAGTTAAAAGCTGTGTCATGTTTGTCTGATTTCAGAGTGAGAGCTAATTGATATTTGTCACTTGCTTGCCGCCATAATTTGCGCGCCCCTGTTAGGTCGCTTGCAGCAAGGACTTTTGCCTCCGCATCTAAAACAATCCCCCAGTTATTAGCTACACCGTCAGCTTGTGGGGAAATCGTGAGGCATTTTTTGTAATGCTCCCCTGCCTGTTTCATCCAATAAATCAATTCATTGCCATTCAATTTTATACCTAAGTGTTGCGCCCAATATCCTGCGTTAAAATGGTCGTTCGCATCATCGGGGACAAGTTGGGTTAAGGCATTCCATAAGGCATAGGCTTTATCCGCTTGTTTGGTTTCGCTGGCAGCAATGGCTTCAGCGCGTAATCTGACGATAGGGTCAGCAGTTGGGTCACGTTGGATGGCAGCAATGGCTGCATTCAACTCTGCTGGATTGCCATTTCCTTGACCGCTTATAAATGACTCCATTGCTTTTATTGTTTCTATACTTTGTTTTGCATCAGATTCGTGCTGGCGAATTTGCGAAACGGTGGCAGTTGTTTCATTCAGCATTTTTTCAATTTGTGCCTTGTCCTGTTGAATCAACTCCCTGTCTTTACTCCCCATAAAATAAGGAATAAGAACCCCACCTATTGCCAACACGGCTGTGATGTAAAGTGGCCCCCTCGGTCAAGACAATAATGTGTCTAGTTTAAGAGGGTCGCCTATTTCATGCAGCTGGTCGGCGCTGCCCCGTGTTTTTGTTTCTATTTCTAAACGCGTTTTTGCTGTCGCA
>JAQTYN010000013.1 GCA_028688275.1 Gallionella sp.
CGACGCTCCTTGCTCTCCCACGGGCTTGATGTCCCAGAGGGGTATCGAACTGCCGTACCGAACCAGATAAGATTAACTAACAAAAAACTAACCTTGTCTAGCAAACTAAGCATACAAGGGGTAGGGGAGAGGGCTTACGTCGAGAACTTAAAGTCTTTTTCTCGGAAAAGTTGCAAACAGGTTTGCACCACTTCTGAGTCGTAGAGCGTACCTTGATGTTGGGTGATTTCTGCCAATGCCGCGTCTATACCCAACCCTGCACGATATGGTCGGTGCGTCACCATAGATTCCACCACATCTGCAACGGATACCAGTTTTGCCGCGAGTAAAATTTGTTCTGCGTGGAGGCCTTGTGGGTAGCCTGAACCATCCTCGCGCTCGTGATGTTGATGCACAATTTCAGCAATAGGCCAAGGAAAGTCGATATTTTTCAGGATTTCGTAGCCATTCTGTGGATGCTCGTTGATGATGCCTATTTCATGCAAGCTGAGATGTCCTGGTTTGCTGAGGATTTCGGCAGGGACGCGAATCTTACCCACATCATGCACTACACTCGCCAAACGAATCCCTTCAATTTCCTCTGCGGGAAGGTGTAGTTCCTGTGCCATGGCAACCGCCAGTTCAGACACGCGTCGTTGATGGCCTGCTGTATAAGGGTCGCGCATTTCAACGGTTGCGGCGAGTGCCGTCACAGACTCTAACAAGTTGGCGCGTAATTTTTGTTCGCTTTCCTTGAGAGCCTGTGTGCGTTCATCCACTAAGTCCCCCAGTCTGTTTCGCAGACGATTTAGCTCCAGATGCGTGCGTACCCGTGCCAATAGCTCTTCGCGTTGATAGGGTTTCGTGACGAAATCCACCGCACCTGCTTCAAAACCCTGAAGTTTTTCCTGTGTTTCCGTCGCGGCACTGACAAAAATAACAGGAATGTCGCGGGTGGAGAGCTGGGCTTTGAGTTGGCGACACACTTCAAAACCATCCAATTCTGGCATGCGTATGTCGAGTAAAACCAGATCAGGCGGATGGTTAAAGGCGTACTGCAACGCAATTGTGCCGTTAATAGCAGAACGAACTTCATAGCCTTCCGACTTGAGGAGGTCGGTCAACAGGCGCAAAGAGGCGGGCGTGTCGTCAATAGCAAGTATCTTCCCTTTTTTGGCGGTATCAGTAGCGTCGTTCATGTTTGCGTCAGGCTGGTTTGAAGTGCGGATTGTATCGCGGGATAGTTAAAGTTTTCGGTCAGTTGCATCAGTATTTTGTAGAGCTTGCTATCAACGGCAGAAACTTGTTGAATGACGTGGGTGATGCGGCTGTCATCCAAGCTGTTGAGTGCCTCTGCCAATTGCTGACGGAAGGCTAACGGCAGTGCCGTGAACATTTCAGCCGTTAGAGGATCATGTTCTGGGGGTTGTGATGCTTGCGTGTCGGCATATACATATTGCACACCAAGTTGTTCGGCGAGACAGTCGTATATTTCATGTGCGCGATATGGTTTGCGCACGATACCATCCACGCCTGCGGCAATGATTTCATTGTGTTGCTCAAACATGACCGATGCGGTTACGGCGACGATTTTGACCGCTTTTCCACTAGGTAATGCACGAATATGTCGTGTTGCTTCTAACCCATCCATGACGGGCATACGTCTGTCCATCCAAATTAAGTGTGGCTGCCACGATTTGAAGAGTTGCACAGCTTCTTCGCCATTTTCGGCGAGTTTGACCTGAAAGCCCATGTTTTTCATCAATTGCGTCAGCAGCATTTGGTTTTCGAGCTGATCTTCAACAATCAAAATGCGGTAGTCAGGTTGTCCTGCGACTAAGCTGATGGCTTCGCCATGTGCTGAGGGGGCAGGGCGGATGACATCACTGGAGGCTATTTTCTCCACGGGTAAGTCGATCTTGAAAATCGTCCCTTTGCCTAAGGTGCTGGTCATGCTCAGTGTGCCGCCCATCAATTGGATAAATTGGCGGGTGATGCTGAGCCCTAAGCCCGTGCCTTTTTGTGAACTATCTTCGCTGAGTTGTACAAAAGGCTCGAAGATTCTGGCTTGATCTTCAGGCTTAATCCCTGTTCCAGTATCTTCAATGTCGACAATAAGATGTGAAGTGTGATTTTCGAGGGTATTTAAGCGCAGGATAACCCCACCATGCTGGGTAAATTTAATGGCGTTGCCGATGAGGTTAATGAATATTTGGCGTAGGCGTGCCTCATCACTTTTGATATAGCGTGGAAAACGAGAAGATTGGTCTATGTGTAAATACAGACCTTTGTCATGCGCTCGCACTGACATCATATCGATAATATCGCGCACCAAGCCGCCCAGATCAAAGGCAGCATGACTGATTTGTACTTGCCCCGCTTCAATTTTGGCCATTTCTAACACGTCGTTAATCAGCGTTAACAAATGCTCGCCGCTGCGATTGATAATGTTCAGCTTGTCACGCTGACTTTCTGCGAGATTTTCCTCACGACGTAGCAAGCTGGAAAACCCCAGAATGGCATTTAACGGCGTGCGCAATTCGTGGCTCATATTGGCTAAAAATACGCTTTTGGCTTGGTTGGCAGTATCGGCGGCTTGTCGCGCTAAAATGAGCGATTCGGTGCGCTGCTGAACGACTTCTTCCAGATGATTTTTGTATTGCTCCAGCTCGATTTCGGATTTTTTTCGTTCAGTAATATCCAAAATAGAGCCGATGAAATATTGTGGTTGATTCTTTTCGTCTCTGAATAAATAGACGGAAAGATTGACCCAAATGACTTCGCCATCTTTGCGAATGTAGCGTTTTTCCATTGCAAATGCGTTGCGCGTGCCATTGAGTAGTTCATTGACATAGGCGAGATCACGGGGTAAGTCTGCAGGAAAAGTGATGCGCTGAAATGAAAATGTGGGTGACAATACTTCTGCTTTTTCATAACCAATAATGCGACAAAACTCATTGTTGATTTGTAAGAATTGCCCAGAGAGAGAGACCTGAGCCAGTCCAGCCATCGCATGATTAAACACCACTTGAAAACGAATTTCGTTCTGCAGTTTTGCCTGTTGTTCGGTTTCTATCGTATTGAGCATGTGCTGCAAATTTTGCGCCAACACCCCAATTTCATCGTGGCGTTCGAGTTCTTCCTGTTGAAAGGCATATTTGTTATGAGGGTTGTTGGCGACAGTCATTAAACGCGTTAATCCACGCGTCATGCGTCGTGAGAGTGCCTGTGCAATAAAGATAATGACAAACAAAAGAAACAGCGTCATGACAAACCCCGCCCATGCCAGTTCACGCAAATTCGCATTGGCGGTCTGTCGTGATGAAGCAATACGTACCCAACCAATGTGGCGATCTCCTGCTTTAATGGGAAATGCCACATCAATTAGCTTGGAGGTGTTGACCAGAATTTGGGGTGAGGGCGGTTTGGTCAATAAGCTAAGACTTACCTCGTCGTTAAAAAACTGGTCTATATATTCAGGTCGGCTAGATGCCATAATTTCGCCCTGCGTATTTTGTACCACGGCAAATTGTAGATCGACGATGCCCTCCGTGCCCTTGATGACTTCTTGTAAACCGACTACGTCGTCTGATAGCAACCAAGAGGTGCTACTGAAAGATAAAGCGCGGGCGAGTTTTATGGCGTTGTTGTTGCCCTGCTGATAGAGAAAGTCACGTTGGTAGGCATAGAGGAAAGAACCTGTTGTTAGGATAATGCTTAGCACCACCAGAGAAAATGACCAAGCCAATTGACGGCGGATCGACTTACTCCACGCGTAGTGAAGTTGTGTAAATAGCGATTTGAATGGATTCATGGGGGGGGCTATTCAGTGCTCAATTTCTCGTACGCTCGCAGAAAATACGGCTAAAAAATCACGAACAGGTTGATAAGTTTCATCTGTGGCAGCTTCAAAATGAGTAAGGGGTAAACGTGCCAAAATGACTTTGCCTGATGGTCTATCTTGCAGGCTGAATAACCGTTGGGAAAATTGTGTGGTCAGTGAGATGGGAATATCGTTGCGAACCACCCAACCATTGTTGGGCAACGTGTTGGTTTGCCATTTTACCTCCAACTGGCTCGCCTTTTCTGGATGTTCTTTCGTGTACAGTTTCCATGGCACAGGCCAAGTTGCCCCTGCCGCGACATGACCTCGAAAAACGTTTTCAAGAGAAGACTCTTGCGACCCCACATAGCGATTTTCGATGTCTTTGTTCACATTGATGCCATGGGTGTGTAAGTAGTATTGCGGCATCATGGTGGCGGCCAAGGCGGTGGGCGCAGGGTATGAGACAGCCTTGCCTTGGAGGTCGCCCACCTTTTGAATGCCACTATCTCGCCGTATGAGAATAATGCCGCGAAAATCTGCATCGTCGCCCATTTTGCCAAAGATATGATAATCATGTTTCAGTGACATGACCGTTTGATAGGGATTGGGCATCGCAAAGGCAAAATGTCCCGCGTACAGCTTTTTCTCAAACTCAGCATAGCTGCGCGAGGTTTCAAGTATAAAGTGAGCCGTGGGAATAGCAGCATTCAAGTCATCCACGATAGGACCATATAATTCCATCAGGCGTTGCGGATTATGCAAAGGATGTATGCCGACAATAAATTCTGGGGTGTGTTGGACTTGTTTGGGAGCGAGGGTAGGATGATAGTTGTTGTCTGCTGACTCGCCACATGCGCTGAGCAATATCAAAATTGATAGCACGACATAAATATGAATGTGGCAAGATAAAGAGCGAAACATGGTCAACCTTAGTAGCAATTAATGTGCAGCACGGGGGAATGTCAACAGCAAGTCTCAAATGACAGGCATTCTCAGAGGGCGAAGAATACCCCATTTTTTGGGGGGAATTCAAAATGTTTATCATGATAGGCAATGGGCAGTTCGGGCGAACTCACGAAAGGAATAGATATGGATAGCTCCCGCAGTATTGAACGTTTGATTACAGGTGTTGCCACCTCGGATGGGGCGGGCGTCACACTGACCCGCGTATTGACGGGGAAATTGCAACGCCGTTTAGATCCCTATCTGATGTTAGATGCGTTTGGTAGCGATGATCCTGATGATTACATCGCGGGATTTCCTGACCATCCGCATCGCGGCTTTGAAACCATTACCTATATGCTGGCGGGACGGATGCGTCATCGGGACAGTGCAGGGCATGAGGGCTTGTTGGAAAACGGCGGCGTGCAGTGGATGACGGCGGGGCGCGGCGTGATTCATTCCGAAATTCCTGAACAGCAAGATGGCGTGATGGAAGGTTTTCAACTTTGGTTGAATCTACCTGCCTCGCACAAGCTGTGTGAACCTTGGTATCAAGATTTTCCGACGGCGGCAATTCCTGAGTTCACCACGGCGGAAGGTGTGCTGGTGCGCGTGATTGCGGGCATCAGTCATGGCATCGCGGGCGTGGTGCAGCGTGAATTCACTGAACCCGTGTATTTGGATGTGCATTTACCTGCGAACACCACGTTTACCACCGCGTTGCCGATGACGCATAACGCCTTTATCTACGTGTATCGCGGTGCAGCACAAGTCGGTGAAACCCAAGTGGACACACAGCGCATGGGGATTTTGAGCAATACGGCGGACAGTGTGACGATCAGCGTGCATGAGGCGACGCGCTTGATTTTAGTCGCGGGTAGGCCGCTTAATGAACCCATCGTACAATACGGCCCGTTTGTGATGAATACCCAAGCTGAAATCCAGCAGGCACTGGATGATTTTCGCAATGGACGGATGGCGTAATTCAGTAATTCTCATTTTTACCGTGGGTAGGGCAGATTGGTAAGTGGCTGCGCTTATCCCCCCTCGTATCTACGCGTTCGTTTTTGCACTAACTGACGAATCGAAAATACACGAAAACTTAGACGCAACGACTTATCGTCATCAATCGGTCATACAATAAGCCAATGATGTTCAAATATGCGGCATTTACGAAAGAAAGTAACAGATGGAAATTAAACGGATTATAGGTCCTGCGGTCTCTATTATTTTGGCGATTGGCATTGGGGTGGCGGTAATGGTTTCCCATGAACGCAAAGCCAATGATGAGGCGGTCAAAAATACAGCTGCATCGGTGGTTACCTTAAAAGGCATGATAGGCTCAGAAAAAGAGTCTCTTTTTGCGGATGCCCGTGTGATTGAACGCTTGCGTACCCAAGGATTTCGGGTGGAGGTGGAAAAAGTAGGCTCGCGCGAAATCGCCAGCCGCGAGCTTAAAGGTTATGATTTTGGCTTCCCCGCAGGCGCACCAGCCGCCATTGCGTTGCAAAATAAAGTGAAGGCAAAGCAGGTTTATCCTACCTTTTTTACCCCCATGACGATTGCTTCATGGCGGCTGCTGATCCCCGTGTTGGAAAAAGAAGGCGTGGTGAAAAAAGAGGCGGATACCTATTACATTGTGAATATGAAACGCTTGTTGGAAATGAGCGCGAATGGGGTGCGTTGGCAAGATTTGGCGGGCAATACGGCGTATCCGACGCGCAAAAGTATTTTGGTGAGCTCGACCGATGTGCGCAAATCCAATTCTGCCGCCATGTATTTGGCATTGGCGAGTTATGTGGTCAACGATAACAATGTGATGGATGACAAAGCGCAAGTGACGCAACATTTGCCGTTTTTGACCTCCTTGTTTTTGCGTCAGGGTTTACAAGAATCCAGTTCAGCAGGGCCGTTTGAGGACTACACCACCATGGGCGTGGGCAAAGCCCCGTTGGTGATGATTTATGAAAGCCAGTTTTTGGAGTATCAATCCAAACGCGCCAAACCCAATATGGATATGGTGTTGCTCTACCCGCAACCGACGCTTTACACCAAACATATTGTCGTGCCTTTTACCGAAAATGGGCGCAAGTTGGGCGAGTTGCTGGCAACAGACCCTGAGTTGCAAAATCTTGCCGCGCAATATGGTTATCGCACCACCTCCTCGGACAACTTTGCGACCTTTTTGAAAGAAAAACACCTACAAGCCCCGATCACGATTGTGGATGTGATCGACCCGCCGAGTTATGAAATGCTAGAGCGCATGATTCAAGCCATTGAGTTGCAATTTCAATAAATGATAGTTGATAGCGGTTAGTCGCTAGTCGTTAGTTTTTGGTTTTTAGTTGATAGGGTGGGTAAGCGCAGCGCATCCACCATTTTATGTAATTTATTCAGTTAGATATGATCATATTTTCAGTCCGCTCGCTAATAACTAGCGACTAGCGATTAACGACTAGCAACTAACGAGCAACGACTAACGGCACACTTTAAAGGAAATTCATCATGCCAGATACGCAAAATCAAGCGCAAGTTGCCGAACCCGTTGATATGCTGACCCCACCTGAGGTCCTCACGCCTGTTGCCGAAGCCAAGGCAACCGATATGGTGGCACTCAAGCCAGAATTAGTCGGAAAAATTGATGCGCAAGTATCGGCTTTTGTCGAGAGTTTATTGGCGGAAGAGGTGCAAAGTGCGGGGTTTCAAGCAAAGGTTGATTCGGCTTTCCGTTTGGGGCGCGAGGAAATTTCCAATGCTGCGTCGATGATGACGGGACGTTTTATGGAGCGCAATTTTGTCGGGATTGAAGACTCCAGCTCCTTTAAGTCGATTCAAGCCATGCGCGGGATGTTGGATGCGTTGAACCCTGGCAAGCAAGGGGATTTGCTGGAGAAAAACAAGTTGTTTGGTTTGATTCCTTTTGGCAATAAATTGCAGGCGTATTTCCGCAAATTTCAGTCCGTAGGCAATCAGATGCAAACGGTGATGACCCAGATTTATGCGGCGCGGGACGATATGCAGCGCGATGCGGCTGAAATCGAATTGGTGAAATCCAAGTTGTGGGAGGCGATGCAAAAGTTGAAAGGCGCGATTTATTTTGCTGAGCAATTGGATGCGCAGATTGCCCGTCAGGTGGATAGCTTAAAAGTTAGCGATCCTTTGCGTGGAAAAGCGTTGGAGCAGGAAGTACTGTTCTATGCGCGTCAAAATCTGCAAGATATGCAGGTGCAAATGGCGGTGAATGTGAATGGCTATTTGTCGTTGGATGTGTTGAAAAAAACCGCGCGGGAAATGGTGAACGGCTGTAATCGGGTGGCAACCACGGGGATGTCGGCATTGGCGACGGCGCAAACGGTGGCGCGGGCGACGGGGAATCAAATTCAGGTGATGGAAATGCTGGGCGGGGTGAGCAATACCATCGGGGAATTGGTTACGGAGACTTCTCGCCAACTGGGGCAACATGTTGAACAAACGGGTGATTTCGCCTCAAATCCCTTGATTGGCGTGCAAAAAATTCAGGAGATGTTTGACAACACCTTTAAAGCGATGGATGCGATGGATACTTTCCGCGCCAAAGCCATCGACACCATGGGCAAAAATAATCAGATGATGAAAGCACAAATTGCCCATTCGGAACAATATCTGGATCGGGTGCGCAGTCAGCAAGCAAAAAGTGCCGTGCAGACTGAAGATGCTGCCCCTGTCGCACTTTAGGAGAATAAAAATGAAAAACATCATGGTAGGGTGCGTGATTGCGTTGGGGATGCTGCTCGCGGGTTGTGACAATCAAGAGGGCGGTGTCAGTGCTTCACCCCCTGCTGCGCGGGCAGACAATGAATTGATGGTGTTGGCGGGGTCGGAGTTGAAAGACATTGCGCCGTTGTTGCCGAAAATTGAAGCAGCGACGGGGATTCATCTGCGTTTGGAGTATTCGGGCACGCTGGAAGCGGTTGAAAAATTGCAATCAGGCGAGGCGGTGGATATGGCGTGGTTGGCGAGTAATCGCTATGCCATGCTGATTCCTGAAGTGAAGTCGCGGATTTTGGCATCCGAACGCACCATGTTGACTCCTGTGGTGCTGGGGATTAAGGAAAGCAAAGCACGCGAATTGCACTGGCTCAACAATCCCAAAGTGACATGGAAAAACATCGCCGATGCGGCAGAGCAAGGCAAGTTCACTTTTGCCATGACCAGTCCCGCGTCTTCCAATACGGGATTTTCAGGGTTGCTCGGATTGGCGGCAGCGTTGTCTGGCAAGGGCGATGCGCTGGAAGAACAGGATATTGATGCCAGGCGGCTGGGGGCTTTTTTCAAAGCGCAACGACTGACCGCAGGCAGTTCGGGCTGGTTGGCGGATGCCTACCTCAAAGAACAAGATAAAGTGGATGGCATCATTAACTATGCTTCAACGTTGTTGTTGATGAATCAAGGCGTGGGCTTGAAAGAAAAGCTGGTGTTGATTTATCCACAAGATGGCATTGTTACCGCAGATTATCCGATTATGCTGGTCAATCCCGCCAAGCGTGATGCCTATAACAAGGTGGTTGCCTATTTGCGTGGGGTTGAGTTTCAGCAGCAAATGGCGCAAAGCACGTTGCGTCGTCCCGTGAATCCTGACGTACAAGTCGCCGATGCCGCGCCCAATACGCTGGTGGAATTGTCTTTTCCCGCTAAGTTGGCGGTGGTTGATGCGATTTTGACCGCATTCGATCATCATTTGCGCTTGCCGACCGATAGCACCTTTGTGTTGGATCAAAGTGGCTCAATGGCGGGCGGGCGGATTGAAACACTCAAAACCGCGATGATCGGGTTGTCAGGTGCGGATACCACCATCAGCGGGCGATTTTCCCGATTCCGTAATCGTGAACGTATCTTTTTGCTACCGTTCAGTAACGAGTTTGGCAATGCGGAACGATTCGATATGGGGGAAGATGCCCGTTCTAATCAAGCCACGTTAAATACCCTTGTCACACGGGTTAATGCCCTGCGCGCTAACGGTGGCACGGCTATTTTTGCAGCAACCCAACAAGCTTATCTTGACGCGGCTCAACGTCGCCGCGCGGATCCTGCGCGTTTTTATTCTATCGTGCTATTGACCGATGGACAAAATCACGATGGTATCAATATGGGGCAATTTGCGGCATGGTACGCGGCACTGCCTAAGGAAGATCAAGGCATCAAAATATTCCCCGTGTTGTTTGGCGAAGCGAATCCCGATGAGTTAAGACAGTTGTCCGAGCTGACAGGCGGGCGTACTTTTGATTCGCGCAAAAGTGCTTTGAAGTCCATTTTCAAAGAAATCAGGGGTTATCAATAATGCAGCCCATCAGCCCCAAAATGCGCCTGTTGCTGTTTCTCTACAGCACGCAAAATCTGGTGGGATGCACCTTGGCGATTGGTGGTTTAGGCTTGTTTTTCAGCGGATTGATCGCCGACTGGTGGTTTCCCATTGTGTTGGGGCTGTATGCCGTGGGCTGGTTTGCCGTGCCGCGAGATCACGAACTGGAGCTGCGGGTTCGCAATGAGGCAACACAGGCGGACTTAACCGACTCTATTGATGAATTGCTCGAACAATCCAAAGCTAAATTACCACAAGAGGCGGTTGAGCGACTGACACATATTCGCGTGATGGTGTTGGAGTTAGCCCCCAAATTGTTTTCGGGCGAAATGGCGGTCAATTCAGCGATTTCCCTGACCAATGCCGTCACCCGTGACCTCCCTGAAACCGTGCGCAATTACCTCTATTTGCCCACCGCATTCGCCACTTTACACGTCATTCACGATGGTAAAACCTGTAAACAATTGCTGATTGAACAACTCGACTTGTTGAACCAACAGCTGTCAAAAATCGCCGAAAGTATTTACCAAGAAGACGCGGAGGCATTGGTGATTAACGGGAAGTTTTTACAAGAAAAATTCCATGCGGTTTCGTTTGTCGGCTAAACCCTGTCCGTCAAGCCGCTGTTTTGATAAGCCGCAGGTATTGGCTATCGGCATACTTTTGTACCAGCGAGTGTTCAGGTGAGCGATAATCTACACCCTAACCCCAACCAAGGAAAACCTATGAACACCACGCTTTTTACCCTTTATACCCTCGGCAAATTGACTTTATCGAATCGCATTGTCATGGCACCGATGACCCGTTGTCGTGCCATTGGCAATGTGGCAAATGAACTGATGGTGCAGTATTACCAACAGCGCGCTGCCGCAGGATTGTTGATCTCGGAAGGCATCGCACCTTCTGTCAATGGACTGGGCTATGCGCGTATGCCAGGATTATTTACCGAGGCGCAAGTGCAAGGCTGGCAAGCGGTGACGGCTGCGGTACACCAAGCGGGCGGGCATATTTTTGCGCAATTGATGCACTGTGGGCGCGTCAGCCATGCTGCCAATATGCTGGACGGGGCGAAAATTCTCGCGCCTTCCGCCATTGCTTCACAAGGTGAATTGTGGACGGACAGTCTAGGGCAACAAGCCTTGCCTGTCCCTGACGCGATGAGTGAAGCCGATATTGCCGCAACCATTGCGGAATTTGCCGCTGCGGCGAGTCGTGCCATTGAGGCGGGTTTTGATGGCGTGGAATTACACGCGGCGAATGGCTATTTGCTGGATCAATTCTTGAACGTCGCCTCCAACCAACGCAGCGATCAATGGGGCGGCAGTGTAGAAAATCGCATTCGCTTTGTGGTGGAAGTGGCAAAAGCCACGGTGGCGGCAATCGGTTCGGCGCGTGTCGGGATGCGCATTGCGCCTTACGGCGTATTCAACAATATGACCCCCGATGCTGAAACTGACGCGCTATTTGAACGTTTAATTGCGGAATTGAATGCTATCGGTTTGGTGTACATCCACATTGTCGATCACAGCGCGATGGGCGCGCCCGAAGTCAGTCCCACGCTCAAAGCAAGCATCCGCGCCAACTTTAAGGGTGCCTACATTCTGTCTGGTGGTTATGACGCAGCGCGTGCCAATGCCGATTTGGAGGCACAACGCGGTGACTTAGTGGCATTTGGTCGTCCCTTTATCTCCAACCCAGACTTGGTTGAAAAACTGCGCAACAACACAATATTGACCGCTCCCGACTTCAATACCTTCTATACCGCAGATGAGAAAGGCTATACCGATTACCCCGTCGGCGTAGCATAACTTCCTGACCATCGCCTCCCAGCGGGCGATGGATTAAGGAATCGCAGATAGCATCCCTTCGACAAGCTCAGGGCGAACGGAGGATTTATTCTGTGTTTCCTTAATGTCCATAGGGCAGGGTGATGGTGACGCGATAAAAGTCTTTGCCGCGTTCTACTTCGTATTGCGCTTCCACATCAAACAACAAAATTAGGCGTTCGCGGATGTTTCGCAACGCCATTTTGTTGCCTGAATGAGGGAAGTGCTGTTGCGGGCTACAGGTGTTGTTGACTTGGAGTTGAAATGTTTCCCCTTGATTGTGCAGGGTAATGCTAATCGTGCCGCCTGAAACGAGGGGTTCGATGCCGTGATACACGGCGTTTTCTAGCAAGGGTTGTAGCAACAGCGGGGGAATCAGCGTGGTGTCGGGTACTCCGTCGTTCACCCAATTGACTTGTAATCGTTCGCACAGTCGTAGCTGTTCGAGAGCAAGATATTGTTTGCTTAAAGTAATTTCTGCCGACAAGGGAACGAGATCGGCGGTTTCACTCATGGCGGAGCGAAATAAGTCTGCCATGTCTTCCAGCGCAGTTTCGGCCTGTTTGGGCTGGCTGCGAATAATCGCTAATACCATGTTGAGGGTGTTAAACAGAAAATGTGGGCGGATGCGGGCGCGCAAGGCTTGCAATCGCGCATCATGCAGCGCGCGTGACAGCACTTGGTTGCGCAGACGGAAGTAAATCAGCACGACATTGCACACCATGGCACTCAGCAAACTGTAGCGAATGACATCAAATAGGTTGTCGTCCTTGCCGAGCGGGTGGTAGAGGTCGCCGCCCAAAAAGTAGGTCACCAGCGTAAATAACAGGACTAAACCATTGACGGTCAGTACGCCGTAACGAAAGCTTAATTGACTCAATTGCGGTTGTATGACCCATAGCAGTAACAGGCTAAAGAGCAAAATGGGGGTAAACAAGGGGAATATCTGCAATAGGATGATGGGCAGGTTGCTCCAACTGTTAGCCAGTGCAAGGGCATAAAATCCAACCAATACATTACTTAATAGAATGATTTTTAACACGATGCCCAAGTTGCGGAAGTTGGGGAGCGCGTCGGACACGGCGTTTTGTTTTATACTGCGCGACTTATTCATGGCGTGGGTAGGTGAACGATGCACGCCGCATTTTGGGACATAGAGGGATAACGATGCAAGATAAACATATTTGGTCAGGACGTTTTAGTGAGCCAGTCTCGGAGCTGGTGAAGCGTTATACCGCCTCGGTGGGCTTTGATTACAAGCTGGCGTTGTTTGATATTCAAGGGTCTTTGGCGCACGCGGAAATGCTGGCGACTTGCAAAATTATCGGCGCGGAAGATTTTGGCGACATTCAGCGCGGGCTGGCGCAGATTAAAGAAGAAATTCTCAAAGGCGAATTTGAGTGGTCTTTAGATGCCGAAGATGTGCATTTGAATATTGAAAGACGACTCACGGCAATCGTGGGCGATGCGGGCAAACGCTTGCACACAGGGCGGTCGCGCAATGACCAAGTGGCAACCGATGTGCGGCTGTATTTGCGCAGTGCGATTGATGATCTGATTGAGTTGGTGAAAGCCTTGCAAAGTGCGTTGTTGGATTTGGCGGAGCATCATACCCACACCATCATGCCTGGCTTCACCCATTTGCAAGTCGCGCAACCGATTAGCTTTGCCCATCATCTGATGGCGTATTTTGAAATGCTCAAACGCGATGCGGAACGCTTAGCAGATTGCCGTAAACGCGTGAATCGCTTGCCCTTGGGCGCGGCGGCATTGGCGGGCACGAGCTATCCGATTGAGCGGGAAATGGTGGCGGATTTATTGGATTTTGATGGGGTGTGTGAAAACTCGCTGGATGCGGTGTCGGATCGTGATTTTGCGATTGAATTTACCGCCTGTGCCGCGCTGATTATGACCCATTTGTCGCGTTTTTCAGAAGAACTGATTTTGTGGATGAGCCCGCGTTTTGGCTTTATCGACATCGCAGATCGCTTCTGCACAGGTTCGTCCATCATGCCACAAAAGAAAAATCCTGATGTGCCAGAACTGGTGCGCGGCAAAACAGGGCGGGTCAATGGGCATCTCATCGCTTTGCTGACCTTGATGAAAGGTCAGCCACTGGCGTACAACAAGGATAATCAAGAAGACAAAGAGCCGCTGTTTGATACCGTGGAAACCTTGACCCAAACCCTGCGTATCTATGCCGACATGATTACGGGCATCAAAGTTAAACCTGACGCGATGCGCAATGCCGCGTTGCAAGGTTATGCCACCGCGACCGATTTGGCGGATTACTTGGTTAAAAAAGGCTTGCCCTTCCGCGATGCACACGAAGTCGTGGCGCGAGCCGTGCGTTTTGCCGAACAAAAGGGCTGTGATTTGGCGGAAATTCCGTTGGCAGAGTTGCAACAATTCTCCGCCGATATTGCCAGCGATGTGTATGGCGTGCTGTCCCTAGAAGGTTCGCTCGCCAGCCGAAATCATATTGGCGGCACCGCACCGAGCCAAGTCATCATGGCAATCGCACGGGCAAGGATTAACTTGATGCAGTAGTGCGTCTGCCCGTGAGTTCGTAGTCGCTAGTAGTTCAGGTGGATAAACATCGCGCATCCACCTGAATAGTCCAAAAATCAGGCTCTATGTGAATCATAGTGGGGCATCGTGGCACAAGTGAACAATCTCCCTCCCCTTCAAGGGGAGGGCTGGGGTGGGGATGGGTTATAGCCGCCGCAAAACAGAGGAAAAACCACGGTTTCTGCTTCAAAATCAAAGCCGTCTATAATCCCCTGCCCAACAAGGGGATGCCACTGTCCACCTTATTAAGGCGCGTGCTGTGGCAATCCTGCCACGCGGTTTGTATTACCAACAAGGGGAATCACCATGCCAAACAATGAAAATGTAACGCACGGCACGTCATACAGTGCCACAAACAACGGCAATGGCGCAATCGCACAAGGAAACGGCGCGCAAGCAATCGGTACGGGAGCCGTTCATGTTTGCGGCAACAATAGCGGCAATATCAACACAGGCACGCAAACAAACGGCATCTCGCCTGAAGCATTAGCCGCATTATTTGCGCCGTTGCTGGCAGTTATCGCAGAAGCTCCAGCGGATAAACAAGCCGCAGCCCTGCAACAGGTTGAAGCGTTAAAAGCAGAAATTGCCAAGGGTAAAGACGCGAAAGACAAGACGTTAGCTAACACGATCAAGGGCTTGCTGGAATATGTGCCTGCCACCATTGGCGCGCTTACTGCCCTAGTGAGTTCTCCCCTTGTTGGCGATATGGTGGGTGCAGCGACGGAATTCGTGTTGGGTATTTAACCAAGCGGTAGAGTGGATAAGTGCAACGCATCCACCTGAATTTGAAGGGAAAATAGTGGATGCGCTATCGCTTATCCACCCTGCACGCAGAAATAATTTTCCACGTTCGTGGTGAGTTTGTCGAACCATAAACGGAAGATTCAATATAATCAACGAATTAAATCCGCTCATCCTTCGACCGTTCGACAAGCTCACGGCTCAGGACGAACGGATTTATTTAGCAACTTCTTGGATGTGAGTGCCAAATGACCAAAGACGACAAACTTGCCCGCTACCAACGTATGCTCGATGCTGGCGACATTGACCAGCATGAATATGAAACGTTGGTTGCAAAGTATCGCGCATCTGTCGAAGGTGCTGGCGCAATCGCTCAAGGCGGTGGTGATGCATTAGGGCAAGGTAGCGTAAAAGTGGAGGGCGCAAATTCGGGTGACATCAACACGGGCACACAAGTTCTCGGCAATGTAGAAACGTTTGTTGCGCTTCAGCACATCACCCAAACAGGCGAAGATCCCAAAATCGCCCAGTCCGTGATTGTTCATTATCTCAGTGCCTTGGCAACCGACCTCGCGGGTTTAAAACTGGGGGAAATTGACGGGGCGATCAATCAGGCGCAGCAAAAGCCGTTGGAGCTGGCCGACATTTACGTCCCGCTGGATACTACGCTCAACATTCCCAAAAAAATAAGCTTGGCACAATGGCGCACCCAAAACTTTAAGTACTATGGTATTGAAACAAAAGGCGAAACCCGTGTTATTTCTGCGCTGGATGCCTTGGCAGCACATCGAAAACTCACCTTGTTGGGCAATGCGGGCGGCGGTAAAAGCACTTTTGGTGCAAGTGTGTTGCTGAATTTGGCGCAAGCGTGGCAAGGGCATGACGACAAGCTCAAAGCACTAGGCGAGCATTGGGAATTCGGAAAATTGTTACCGATACGCGTGATCTTGCGTCGTTTTGCCGAGCAATATGGTGAGGGTCAACCCACGGCGGGCGATATTTGGACATTTATTGAGCAAGACTTAAAGTCCAGTGGCTACGGCATGTCGTCTGACACCTTGAAATACATCCAACAGATTGTTCTCAAGCGGGGCGCGTTGATTTTGTTTGATGGGCTGGATGAATGCGGTGACAGCCAACGTCGTGCGCGAGTCGAAAAAGCAGTGCAAGAATTTATCCAGCACAACCAACAAAAGTGCCGTTTCCTGCTCACCGCTCGTCCGTATGCTTTCCCAAAAGGCGCAGCTCCCGAACAGGGAATCTACATGCTGGCGGATTTCAACGATGCACAAATTGAACAATTTATCCGCGCTTGGTACGCCGCGCTGGTCAAACGGGGCTGGAGTTCGCCAGGGGATGCCGAGCGCAAAATGGTGGATTTGTTGGCAGTGCGGCAACGCCATGATTTGAAAGAGCTGGCGAAAAACCCGTTGTTGCTGACCCTGATGGTCATCGTCAACGCCAATCAAAAGATACCCGACGACCGCGTGGATTTGTATGACGAATCAGTAGAATTGCTGTTGTTGCGCTGGAATCGGCAAATTGGCGCGGACAAAGCCTTGTTGGACGAGCTGAGTATGCCAGACTTGAAGCTCTCGGCTTTACGCGGAGTGCTGGAAAAGCTGGCTTTTACGATACACGAGGAAAATGTGGGGCGCGAAGCTGTGGCGGATGTGGGCGAAGACAAACTGGTGCGCGCATTTTGCCCTTTGCTGGGCAACAGCAAAGACAAAGCGAGCATTGTGGTGGAATACATCGAAAAGCGCGCTGGGTTGCTGGTAGGGCAGGGTGAAAAAGACGGCGAACGTCAGTTCGCCTTCCCGCATCGCACCTTTCAGGAATTTCTGGCGGCTTGTTATTTGTCAAAGCAAGTGAATTTCTCTGCTAGATGTAATGCCTTGGCTCGTAAAGCGATGGGACACTGGCAGGTTGCTCTGACGCTGGCGGCACGCGTTGCCGAAGTCGAGCGTGGCAGCAATGCGGCGAATGCACTGATTCATGGCGAATCCGTCGCAGAATATCGGCTGTCTCATACACCTAATCCGACAGACTGGGCGTGCGCGCAGTTGGCGGGCAATCAGCTATTAGAAATTGGCTTGAGTGAAATTCGCATGGAAGAACACACTCGCGCCATTGCCAAGCGCGTCGCGGATTGGCTGGTCGCGGGCTTGGCGTTGCACCCCGACCAAGGCGGCGCACCTGCCATTCAGCGGGCGCAAATGGGCGATGTGCTTTCCCAACTGGGCGATCCGCGCTTTGACCCGCAGCGATTGTATTTGCCGAATGACGAGATGTTGGGGTTTGAGTTTATTCCTGAAGACAAAGAATTCCGCATTGGCACGCGCAAGGTGGGTGCGCATGACGACGAAATCAACGACCAGCTCACCCCCGCGCCTGCCTGTTATCTCGCCCGCTATCCTGTGACCGTGGCGCAATTTCGGGCGTTTGTCGAAGCCAATCAGGATTTCAAGCTCGGTGATAAACGTGCTTTACATGACCCCGATAATCACCCCGTGCGCTATGTCAATTGGCACGAAGCCCGCGCCTATTGCGATTGGTTAAACCCGCAATTGCTAAACGAACCCGCAACCAATCCCATTGCAAAGCTGGTGCGGGAAGGTTGGCGCGTCAGTCTGCCCAGCGAACTGGAATGGGAACACGCTGCACGCGGCGGGCAACCCAATCAGGAGTTTCCTTGGGGTGACCAGCCCGATCCCAATCGTGCCAATTATCACGATACGGGCATAGCCAACACTTCCAGCGTGGGCTGCTTCCCGCCCAATGACGATGAGTTGTATGACATGGTAGGCAATGTGTGGGAATGGACGCGTAGTCATTTCAAAGACTATCCTTACAAAGCTGAGGATGGGCGCGAGCATTTAAATGCGGGTGATGATGTACGGAGGGTGGTGCGCGGCGGGTCTTGGAACAATCTCCATGACGGTGCGCGCTGTGCCGTTCGCAGTTGGATTCGTCCTAGCAATCGCTATGACTATATTGGCTTTCGGGTGGTGTTGCGCTTTTCCCCTGTCAACTCTGAACTCCGTTAACTCTGTACTCTGAAACTCTGTACTCTGTACTCTGAAACTCTGAAACTCTGAAACTCTGAAACTCTGACTACTGTGACTCTGACTACTGTGACTCTGACTACTGTGACTCTGGAGGGGGTGCGGGGGAGACTTCCCCCGCCACGCACATTTTTTACGTTTTGGGATAAACAAGGGCGATGGGTGGGATAGACCACAAAGTCCAACCATGGAATGCCGTCTTGCACAGGCTGCACTTGGGCTTACGATGCACCGCCATGCGATAGGCAAGCCGTCAATTGTCCCAAGCGGTGATATTGTCGAACAGGTTCAATTTTGTAAGAACAGGCATGCACTTCACGCACCCGTCCCCTCGCACGCTTGCGGGAGAGGGCGATGCTTTTGATTTTCGGGGCTGTTCCCTCTCCCCCGCCCCCTCTCCCCCGCCCCCTCTCCCACAAGTGGGCGAGGGGAGAATGATGTGGTCTCGCTACGCGAGGCTCATTGAAACATCTGGATACCGACTTTGCGAGCATCTGCTTCGCAGATTGCCTGCTTAACCCTCGCGTCGGTATGACGAGCTTGTAGATTGGGTGGATAATCTTGAATTGAGAATTGTAGCGTGCGAGCGTTGCATGGCGACGTATCCTGTGTTCTGCGGCATAATACGCGCCTTAATTTTTACGAAAGCGTGCGGGAATGAAAATCACGGTCATTGGGTCAGGGTATGTGGGGTTGGTGTCGGGCGCGTGTCTGGCGGAATTGGGTAATGATGTGCTGTGTCTGGATGTGGATGCACGCAAAATCGACCTGCTTCAGTCGGGCGGGGTGCCGATTTATGAACCTGGTTTGGATATTGTGATTCAGCGCAATGTGGCTGCGGGTCGCTTGCGCTTTACCACCGATGTAGCGGCGAGTGTGGCGCATGGGCTGGTGCAGATGATTGCGGTCGGCACGCCGTCTGGTGAAGATGGTTCGGCCGATTTGCAATATGTGATTGCCGCCGCCCGCGCGATTGCAACGGCGATGACGGAATACAAAGTGATCGTGGATAAGTCCACTGTGCCAGTCGGTACGGCAGACAAGGTGAAGCACGCGGTGCAGGAAATCTTGGATCAGCGTGGCGTGGATACCAAGTTTAGCGTGGTGTCCAATCCTGAATTCTTGAAAGAAGGTGCGGCACTGGATGACTTTAATCGCCCAGACCGCATTGTGATTGGCGCGGAAGATGAACGCGGGATTGAAGTGATGCGCGAAATGTACGCGCCGTTCCAACGCAACCATGATCGCCTGATGGTGATGGACATTAAATCGGCTGAATTGACCAAATATGCCGCCAATGCCATGTTGGCGACGCGTATTTCGTTTATGAACGAGCTGGCGAATTTGGCGGAACGGGTCGGTGCGGACATTGAACATGTGCGTAAAGGTATCGGGTCGGATCAGCGCATCGGTTATCACTTCCTATATGCGGGTTGCGGTTACGGCGGATCGTGTTTCCCCAAAGATATTCGCGCTTTGCAACGCACAGGGCGGGAATATGGCTTGCCGCTCAAGGTGTTGGACGCGGTCGAGCAAGTGAATGATGCGCAAAAATCGGTGTTGCTGAATAAAATTACCGCCCGTTTTGGCGAGGATTTAACAGGTAAACATTTTGCTTTGTGGGGCTTGGCATTTAAACCTGGCACAGACGACATGCGTGAAGCCACCAGTCGTGTGACTATGGAAGGACTGTGGGCGCGTGGCGCGACCGTCACAGCATTTGACCCTGTTGCTATGCCCGAAACTCAGCATATTTACGGCGAACGCGCGGATTTGAGCTACGCCGAAAACAGCAAAGATGCGTTGCATAATGCCGACGCGCTGGTGATCGTCACGGAATGGAAAGCCTTCAAAAGTCCTGATTTTGAACTGATTAAGGCGCGTTTGAAACAGCCTGTCATTTTTGACGGGCGTAATCTATTTGAACCCAAAACCATTGCTGCGCTGGGAATTGAATACCATGGGATTGGGCGGGAAGTATGAGCGATTTAAACGACCCTAGAGTGTTTTTTGCCGCTGAGCGCACGTTATTGGCATGGAATCGAACCAGCCTTGCCTTGATGGCATTTGGCTTTGTGATTGAGCGTTTTGGTCTGTTTTTGAAGTTGATGATGCCTAAAGTGAGTAGTTCGTTGGAAACCAATTTTTCATTTTGGGTTGGCATCGCCTTTGTGTTGCTGGGCGCATATATTTCCTACGCCTCCACGCGCCAGTATCGCTTGGTGTTGAAAACGCTGAAGCCCATTGAAATTCCAGATGGCTATCGCACGGCAAATGGCGTATTCACCAACCTCTCCGTCAGTTTTTTGGGCGTGGCATTGACGGTTTATTTGTTTATTGCCCAGTAGTAGGTGAATCTAAGGATGTGCTGATTTATTCGGTTTTGTAGTTTTTGCTGAAGCAAAAACACTTTTGTATCAATGGACTGGATTCCGACCTTCGTCGGAATGACGAATAAATCAGTGCCTCCCTAAACTCTCATCGTTCCCGTGATGGAACGTCACCCCCGAATGTTACTGTTGGGGGTAGAGATCCAGCTCTTGGATGAAACTGGATTCCTGCTTTCGCAGGAATGACGATATCCGAAGCAATCAATGTTGCTTTAAGTCGAAAAGGATTCAGTAGCACTAACCTCAAGAGGAATGTATGAGTGAGTTTGCAAGTAAAGCGGTAGATGAGAAATTTTGCAGTGAGTGCGGGTCGGTGATTAAGGCGAAGGCTGAAATCTGCCCAAAATGTGGCGTGCGCCAAATGCGTAAGCCACTGGCGATCAATCTAGGTCCCGTGGCGGACAATGGCAAAAGCAGAATGGCGGCGGTGTTGTTTGCTTTCTTCCTCGGTTTTTTCGGGGCGCATAAGTTCTATTTGGGTCAAATTGGTCTCGGCATTCTTTATTTGCTTTTCTGCTGGACGATTATTCCCGCTATTGTCGCGTTTATCGAGTTTATCCTGCTGCTCTCGATGAGTGATGAGACATTCAATCAAAAGTATGGGCAGGTGTAGTTTCTGTTAGCCCTGAAAAAGCATCGGAGTATCACAGTGGATTCTCTCTTTTTTATAGCCACAGTCACTTGGTTCGTTATGTTGTTTTTATGGCCATTTGCAGTTTTGCTATCCGCTATCAGTTGGCTTATCGCTGCTGCTAGATTGTCGCGATGTGGAAAAATTGCTATCGCGTGCGCATCTGCACTGCTTGGCATTGTGGTATTAGCTGATGGTGCGCATGTAGTTGCAAATTTTGATCTCCTAGCGACACTTCCGTCACAGTCACGCCCTATCGCTCAGTTGATTATCATCACCTTACCTTGGTTAAGCTTGATCCTGGGCGCGTTTATTTTCGCATTAAGCCCCAACTCCCTTCGCCTACTTGGGGGAGAGATTACGCTGTAGGCGTGATTTATGTATTGATCGCGGTGGAAAGTGGACGCAGCATCAAGCTTGGCTTCGGCGCATGTGCGAAGCTCTTGCTGTGATGGCAGTGAGACGAGTCGACAAAAGCTAGGTACGGTGTATGCCGTACCTAGATGATGAGGACGAGAGGGCTACTGATTGGAGAGAGTGATGACGCGTGCGACACGGAAACCGATGCTCGGACTGAGGTGATCCCATGTTTTTCGGTCACGCGCTGCGCTGCGTAATGCGGTAGCGTTACTATCCCATGCGCCGCCACGCACGAGGCGCCGACCTTCGCTGCAAGCGGTGACCCACGCGCTTCCATCTTGTGGCGCGCCTTGGTAGTTCTCATGCCAGCAATCCTGCACCCATTCTTGCACATTGCCGTGCATATCAAATAAACCGAATAAATTTGGAGTATAAGAGCCAACCAGTTGTGGTCCAATAACTTTGGACTGTGTGGACTGTGAACCGCATAGGGAGCAATTGGCTTGATTATTGCCGATTTGATTTCCCCAATAGTAGGCGGTTTGAGTATTGCCACGAGCGGCATATTCCCATTCGGACTCTGTGAGCAAACGATAAGATTGACCAGTCGTCTTGGAGAGCCACTCTATGTAAGTATTCGCATCATTCCAGTTAATGTTGATGGCAGGTTGTTGCCCACGTGGCCAATTGCTTTCGACGTTTTTGCGACATACTCCTGCCGTTGAACAGGCATCCCATTCGGCAAAAGAGATCTCTGTTCTAGCCACGGCTAAAGCATAATTAAGGGTGACACGATGCTGGGGCATCTCCATTTGTTCGTGTGCAGTTTCCGCTTCGGGTGCGCCCATTAAAAACTTACCTGCGGGTAGCACGATCATTTCTGGGCAACTTGGACAGTCCCGAAACACGGTGCCTGGTTTGGACGATACTTGTTGAGGAAGTGGCGCGGCTTGCAACCCTGCTTTAGCTACTTCGTCTTTTGCCATCCCTCTGGTTGATTCGTGGTTGGTATACAGCCAAATGCCCAAAGTAATGAGACAAATACCCGCGACGAAACCGATTCCTCGGGCAAACTCCCCCAACCATTGCTGCAAGGGCTGGCCAAAAAATTTCAATCTGATGCCCATCAATCCAAAAAGGATCAATATTCCGCCTAAAATAACGGCTGCAATTGCAATACTACTGAGCATGAAAATTCCTTACGTTGAATGGACAACAGGAGTTGCTAGGCATTTTATACTACTTTATTGCGCAAAGACGAACTCGACACGGCGATTTAGTTGATGATCCTCTTCACTATTGCCTGGGTATTTAGGTTGCGTCATCCCTTTGCCCTGCGCTTGTAAATGTCCTTGCAAAGCAGGATTTTCACCAAGCAGTAAAGTGACGATACGTTTTGCACGTCGTTCGGAAAGCTGTTGGTTATAGGCTTTCTTGCCTTGTACATCGGTATGTCCAATGACGCGAATCGTGCCGTTGTCAGCTTGTAGCGAGGCGGCAATTTGACTCAATTGTTGTTTACCTGCTTCGGTGGGTTGATCGCTATTGAACTCGAATAACACGCGATAATCCACGGTCGGTTCTACCCCCAAATCTCGCATAGAACGCAATGAGGCCTGCATTTCTGTGGGGGTGAGTGGGCGTTTGTCTAATTGTTGATCTAAGTCCTTTTGTAAGGGGACGACCCAGTCGGGCAAGGAGAGTTGATGTTTTTGAGCAAACTCTCTGGCGACTTTGAATCCGATCAAGGCTTTGGGACGATTTTCACTGCGATAATCATTTTCAGCCAGTCTGCCCAGCACTTCTAAGCGCATCATAGGAGGAAGGTTTTGTTTGGTTGCTTGCTCCATGGCATTCATGAGCGCGGTGTGCGCCTCAGCATAGCGAGCACTTGCCATCAATGCTAAACCTTCACGGTAGTGCATACGCGGATCGCTTGGACACAGGCTTCTGGCTTGTGTGTAGTCGTTGAGACGATGGGCAAGTTGTGCTTGTCCTTCGGCTTGTTGGGTAATACGAACCGCTTCGGAACAGTCTTCCTCTGCCAATACAGGCGCGCTGGCAAACACACCGAACAAGACTAAATTACGTATCAAATTTTTCATGGTAATCCTTTCAAAGCTCATTTTTTGTGAAATGTGAGACGTGAAATGTGAAACAAACCGTTGCACACCCACACTGCCCACCTTTCACGTTTCACTTTTCACCATCAATCCTATTTCCCCGTAATTGCAATCGGGAAGTCTGCCACGCCATTTGGCGCGATACTGACAGGAGATTGTTGACCATGGGTCAGTTCTTTCACACGTTCGGCGACGTAATAATCCAAGCCTTTATGCGTAATTTTACCGCGATTACCAAAGTCTGCTTTGCCACTCAAACCTTCGACGACTGCCTTGGTAAAGGCACCGTTACCCCAAGCTGGATCTTCTTGTGAAGACTGTTTGCCTGTGGATGCTGCAAACACCACCACGCCATTTTCTGCGGAAGACAGATCGTTGACGATCCCATTGGTGTCTGCCACGCCACGAGTTTTCGCTGAACCCAGTGCGTTGCCAGAGTGACACGTATCGACAAAGAATATCGCCTTGCCCGCCAAGCTGTTCAGGGTGATTTTGATGTCGTTTTGTGCCACCCCAGTACGGAGTAATTGGCTGGTATTGACGTTGTGCGGCAAGAAGTAGTAATTGCCGTTATTGTCGTTTAGACCATGTCCCGCTAAGAACATAATCCCCACGTCGCGAGAAGTTACTTGGGATTTAAGCCATTCCAATCCATCCAGCACATCATCTTTGTTAGCTTGCTCATCCGTCAGTAATTTGACAACCACATCACCGTATAAGCGACCCTTTTGTTTTTGCAATACGGCAGCAAAGTCACGCGCATCCTTAGAGGCGAGTCCTAAGTTGTAATCCGCATTTTTGTATTTCGATACACCAACCGCCAAAACATAAAGTTTAGGTTTGAACATGGTTTCTTCAGACTGAATTGCGCGTGCCCCGCCCCATACCACATTGACTTTGCCAGCAACCGATACGCCATTTCTGTTTTCGGCAAATAGGGCAATTTCGCTGTCAGACTCAGGAATCTTGACTTCGATTTCGCGCGTTGGATCAGCGGGGTTATCTTTGCGGGCTAAGCCACGTTCAACCGTCACGGCTTGTCCGTTAATCCGTACACGAACTGATGTCACAGGCGCGTTGTCAGGACTGCGTACTGAGTACTTGATTTTGATCGTGGTGGAGCTGACGGTCATGCCTGGTGGCGATAAAATGGTGATAACAGGTGGCAGCACTTCCGTAATGGATTGTGTTTGCTCTCTGCGACCTGTTTCTTGGTTGGCCTGTTGCAAAGCTGCATCTGCCGTGCCTAAATCCAGTACTTTGCTAATCACATCTGGGCGATAGAAGCGGTCACGGAAACGTGAAGCAGGGAAGAAGTCCGCAGCTTGATCTTTGCCATTGTTGACATGCCAACCGATTAAGTCTTCCGCGCCAGGGCTGGCATCGTAATACCCATTTGGTGTCCACATGACCCAACGTTTGCGATCAGGGCTTGGATATAAAGCGAGTTGCTCTTCGCCATCACTCACGCGGTGCCAGCGGATGGTGCCATCGCTATAGCTGGCAACGACCCAGCGACCATCTTGCGAGGTATTCACCCCCCATGCGGAGCCTGGAACTGGTTTTTCCCAGACTTGTTTACCCGCGCCATCAAAGGCACGCAACCGCCATTCAGTCCCCAGTACAAAACCGACCGTATCAAAGCGCATCGCTACGCTACGTGACCTTTCGTTCGACTTTAGCGTCAAAGGATTGTTATTGAGCTTGGGATCGAGATAGTTTTTCCAATTGGACACGGTCAAAGCCGAAGTTGAAATAACGGGCGAATTCAGTCCGTCGGCATTTTCGGGCAGGAAAGCACGCCGTTGAACATCAAATACCACAGGGTCTTTGCCGTAATTCAAGTAACCAAAACGCACTTTTGAGGCATCGCGTGACAACTTAAAGCCTTCGTAATTGGAGCGAAAATCGACCACAGGTGCACCGTGGTAAATCACTTTCTCGCCCGATGAATTCATCACGCCCCAGCTAGGCTCTCCCGTGCTAAAAGCGACTTTATCCCCAGGCAGGGCGGATAAAAACATAATGGTGTCACTAGAAACAGGCCAGTCTACGAAGTTTCCCGCGCTAAAGTCGTATGTTTTCCAGCGGCGAATAAAACGCTTGTCCCCACTTTGCGACGATCCAGCGGCATACAACCAGTTGCCATTATCCGACCATGCGGTGCATTGCATGGACGCTGTCGCGCCAGAGATGTCTGGGGAGTAGCGTAAAGACAGGTCACTGCCATCCAGCACGCTGATGGTGTTTTTGTCGTAGAACCCAACGGCGACGCGGCGACTGTCATTGGAAAACACGGTTGATCCAGGATCCGTTCCGCCAGCAGCTTTTTCCTTACTGATGAGACTAAGAGAATTATCACCGTAGCGATAAATTCGCACATAGCCATCTTCGCTGCTGGTAATCAATCGGCCATCTCGACTAAAGTGCGCGCTGAAACTTGCACCACCATAATCTTTATCTTCCGCAACGACTTTCCCTGTCGCAGCCGACATCAAACGAATACCATGCTTTAAGGTTAAAGATACGGCGATCAGTCGATTATCAGGTGAAAAAGCCAGATGATTGACCACATTCGGTAAGCCTAATAAGCGATGGATCATGCGACCACTGGCACGATCAAACAGGTAAGCTGAATTATCCGAATCATCTGTCCAACCCCCTGTCGCAACCAGCTTGCCATCGGGTGACATCGCGACGGCATTGAGTTTGCCAATGTTGCCCAGTCCGATTGGCGGACGCAACGTGGTGACCAAGCGACCATTGTTGCTCAAATCCCATACGCGTACCGTTTTGTCATCTGAAGCCGTTGCCAACCAACGTCCCGCATCATCCGAGGCAATCCGTCTAATCACAGCGACATGGTCACCCGTGTCAATGCGCAAAATGGGTTCGGTGGGCATCACATCTGCTTGTGCATATGTACTTGTGAAGAGACATAACATCATCCAGTATGATGATTTAAAGAGTGGTTTTATATTCATTGTTCTCTCCTTCGCCTTAGCAAAAATTAGGGGATACGATTACTTGATTTTGACTTGTTTGCGCCATGCTTCATGGGTGAGTCGATCCGACATGGCTTGTTTGAATTCATAATGACTAAACCACGCACCCCGTGCTGCGCCCTGTATGTCGATGTCTGGTAAGCCTATGGCTTCTTCAACCACCAGCTTATCGGCGGGATTGGTTTGAACGTCAATGACGATAGGTGCGTCTTTGGCTTTTGTTAAGGTCAGCAGCGTTTGATCCAAAGCATTGAGGTAGGATTCCTCTTCTTCATTCAAACTCCCGTCTGCTTTATTCGCGAATTGTTCTAAGCGCGTCGTGATGTCAGCAAATTGTTGCCACGTTTCAGTATCGCCATGTGTTTGATGTTGTTGTGCCAGTTGAGAGAGCGCGTGATAAAAAGCTGCCCCACCCAATAATTTCGCACCCGCCCGCGCAACCACTTTAGTCGAGCCTATGAATTTACTGCCTGCGCTGGAAGGTTGTTTGGCATACAAGGCATTGATATTGCGTTGCCATGTCCAGAATCCCAGCATACTGGTGAGCTGTCGTGTAGGCGTTTCACTTTTTTGCGTAAACACGTTGTGCATAAATTGCATTTGTACACCACTCAAACTTGCATCGTTTTGTAACAGACTTTGTGCGCGTTTGCTTGCGTCGGTATAGCCTGTGTATAAATGGTCACCTTCGCGCTGACTTAACCAGCGTGCGGTTTCAGAACCCAGCCAGCCCATCACTTCCATACCGCTGACGTACCCCTTCGCCTGAATGCCGTCTAGTCGCGACACCGTCCATGGTTGTACGCAGTTGATCGTGCCACAAGGACTGATAAATTGTTGAGTATTGGGATAGAGCACGGCTTGCGTTGCCATGGCATCGGGATTGAGTGTCCCTGGAATAAGTCGCCAGCCGACGGCGATCTCTGCCAGTTTCTGATTTTTGTCTAACTTGCCTGTATCCACGGGAAAGTCGATTACTTGGGGGAGTTTGTTCGTCTTCTGTGCGTAAGCCAATAAAGCTGCGCCGTATTGATTACTTTCTTTTACATCCTTTAATGCCAGTGGCACATCTTGTGCGCTTAAGTCCCCCGCTGCACCGTACTCCCAATTGCTTGCTTGATTCAGGCTGTCGAAGTGTGCTTTCAGGAAAGGATTTTTGTTGATGATTTGCGAGAGACGCACGGCGAGTTGTGTCATTTGCTGGGATTTTTCAGGGCTTACACCTGTTGCCAAGCTGGGTTGGACAAAGAAGTTAACGGAATTAGCGTAGCGATAGGCTGTAAAAAAATGTTGTAGCGATTCGGATAGGGTATAACGTCCACGCGGCTTAAACTGCGAATAATCCAGCGGGATGCCCCACACAGGAGATTCCGCCACACCCGCCGCTTGTTGTATCAGTTCCCATTCTCTTTGCACATGAGCAGGGGATTTTTTAGCTAATTCACCTGTTTGCATCGCTTGTAACAAGGTCAAATAATCCCGTCCCAATTGGCCAACGGCATCATTTTTATCGGTTGTCAGTTTCTTTTGTAAGCCATTGAGCAAGGCCTGAAAGGCAGGGATCACAACTTTAGCTTCTGCCTGTTGATTCAGTTGTTGGCGCAGTAGGCTGTAAGAAACGAGAAGTAGATCGGGTGTCACCAAGTTGGCGATGTCTCGCTCTCTATTTTCTTGATAAACGTCGAATAAGCCTTGTGGGGTGGAGGACTCCGCTTGTGCGGACAAGGGGAATAAGGTAACACATAACATCGCGAAAACAGTAGGACGAAACATCATAGCGTGACTCCCTTAGAAATCAGGCATCTTCGGCGGAAGATGCGGTTTAATGTGTAAAAAACAAATTGCAATGTGTGGCTGGTTGCGATTGTACCGTATAAATTGTGGGGAATACGGGGGATTTCAGTGTGAAAATTGCATAGTTATTTGGTTCTCATGTTGTCGTTTGTCGTCAAGATGAAGATGTCTAGTTATCTCAAACACACGGTTGTGCAAGTTGTGTGCTATCTTTCACCCCATTTATTTTTACTTGTTTGCCAAAAGCTATGAGTCTATTCGCTTTGATCGCGGCGCTATTGCTGGAACAATTTCATCCTTTGTCGTCACGCCAGTATCTGTTCGGTTGGTTGTCGCGGTATGTCAACTTCTTTCAGCAGAAGTTCAATGCAGGAGAGCAAAAACACGGCAGAGTGGCATGGTTGTTGGCAGTGCTGCCACTCACCAGCTTGGTTGTGCTGATATTTTGGTGGCTGCATCATGTCAATCCTTTGTTGGCGTGGTCATTTAACGTATTGGTTTTATACATGACGATGGGATTTCGCCAATTTAGTCATTACTTTACTGATATTTATCAGCGTTTGCGTGCGGACGAACTGAATGGTGCACAGCAAACGCTGGCGACATGGAGTGGGATGGCAACGCATGAACTGAATCAAGAAGAGGTGGCGCGGGTCGCCATTGAGCAGGCATTATTGTCCTCGCATCGCAACGTATTTGGGGTCATTGTATGGTTTGTTTTGTTTAGTGTTTTAGGTGCAGGGGGCGCAGCGGGGGCATTGTTGTATCGTTTAGGACAGTTTTTACGCGCACAGTGGGGCGATGCTGATGAGGCAGAGTTCGGTGCCTTCGGTGAGTTTTCTCGTCGTGTCGATTACTATCTAGAATGGTTGCCTATTCGTCTCGCGTCACTGACCTTTGCCATTGTGGGTGATTTTGAGAACACGGTGTATTGTTGGCGCAGCCAAGCTGCCAATTGGGCGGATCGCGAGATTGGTATTTTGCTCGCCAGTGGGGCAGGCTCGCTGGGCGTGAGATTAGGGATGCCGCTTCCTCAAGAAGGATGGCTGCTAGATCGTGCTGAATTGGGTGTAGGCGACGATGCTGATGCTGGTTTTATGCAAAGCACGGTGGGCTTGGTGTGGCGCGCCGTGCTCTTTTGGTTGGTGTTACTGGCTCTGCTGACGTTGACGCATTTGCTGGGTTAGGGAGGCACTGGTTAAATCTTCCGTTCTTGGTGAGCTTGTCGAACCATGAACGGAAGATTTAATGAAATCAAAGAATTAAATCGGTCTGCCCTTCGACCGTTCGACAAGCTCACGGCTCAGGGCGAACGGATTTAATTATCGTCTCCTTAAGTTATTTTATGGCGAGGGGCAGTGCGATGCGTTGGCGATTTTTGCCGTAGCGTTTATATTGGAGCGCGCCACCTTCTAGCTCAATAAAAAGTTCGTGACGATCTGCATCCCATGAAACAGGTTGACCATTAAAAGGATTGTGCAATTCTGCCGCGCTGTTGTTGAGAAACGCAGGGAGGTTCGCCTCCGTGATGTTCCTGTCCGTGATTTGCTGTTGCAAGGTCATCAAGCGGATAAACGCATCCAGTTCGAGTGGGCGACGAATATAGCGGTGATAATCGACACGACTCAGCTCAACCAGCCATTTTCCAACAGGATTGTAGACATAACGCCAATCAACATCCGACAGTTGAATGGACAAAGCGCGTGCCTGGGCTTGTTTTTGAGCAAAATTGTGCGGTAAAGCGCGCGCTAATGCTTCATCAGCTTGTTCTAGTTGATACAAGCGATTGATGCTGGCATTGCGCAACAGTAAGTTTTCCATTAAAGGCGCGCGAATGGTATCTACCCATACCGAAGCCTGCCCCCACTCTTCTCGCAATGATTCGTATTTGAATGATCGCAAGGCTGCTGACAACATACGGAATTCATGTCGGATAGCAGGTAGCATGTCGCGTTCAGTGGCGGTGAGGGGGGTGAGTAAGGCGTGAACCTTCACTTGTTGCGTCGCCATTTCGCTGGGTTTTGCTCGCATTAAGTCTGCGAGCATCACATAGTCACGTTGCAACGCCGCTAAGGTCACCATTTTGCCTATCAGTGTCTGCGCGCCTGTGAGGCAGCGACGTTGAAAAGCCATGTCTTCAGTTAATTCAGCTAATACCGCATCCATCTTCCCTGCTTCTACCCATAAAGCAATTTGGGCATGGCGTAAGGTTTGTGCACGAAATGCGGCCGAAAAATTCGGGTAAGGATCAATGCTTTGTTTGCCCGTACTTTCGGAAAATTGTGGAAATTGTCGTGCGGCAATATAGCGTGCGACCAATTCAGGTTGCGCGGTCAATGCTTGTTGGAGTTGTTCTGGGTGTTGATTGGCAAGACGTAAACAATGCTGGGCTTCCAGATCGCATACGGGGTCACTGGATAGGATAGGGGGTGTATATAACCCATGCGCTTGGGATGTCTTGAATCCCCATTCCGCCGCGTTCACGCCGCTGGGGGCGGTGAGACCGATTAGGGTAAAGTAAGCGTTTTTTTCAGGGGGAACTTCAAGCAGGGGAGGGTGCAACAGTTTTTCTGCATCAGGATGCAGCGATTCATCAATATGATTCAGGATAAAAAATAGAATAGTTAGCAACACAAGGGTTGCGACGATCCATTTGATGACGTTTCCCAGTGTTTTGAGCATGGCAAGCCCTGTATTTTCTCTATTTTGGATTGGTGCCCGAAACCGGAATCGAACCGGTACGCCCGTTTTATCGAAGCGACGGATTTTAAGTCCGTTGTGTCTACCAATTTCACCACTCGGGCAGTTCTGGAGGCGAGACCCAGAATCGAACTGGGATGAACGGATTTGCAATCCGCTGCATAACCATTTTGCTATCTCGCCATGTCTTAATTGACAACTTGAAATGAATAAGGGAAAGCGTGAAGCTTTCCCTTTGATTTGGAGCGGGAGAAGAGGCTCGAACTCTCGACCTATACCTTGGCAAGGTATCGCTCTACCAACTGAGCTACTCCCGCGAACAGGTGTGCATTATAGAGATTAAAGATTTGCTGTCAACCCCTTTATGCAAAAAAGATGAAAATAATGTGGGCGGTGAAAATTGGATGTGATGTCGAGGTGTTTATATCAACTGCGCCACGGCGTTTATACCTGTTGATGTGCATCGGTTCGTAGTTCTTCTCGTATGGTTTCCCGAATCACTTCGACCAAGGTTTGACCTTGGGCGTGCTGGCGAAGTGCTTGCACCATGAGCGTTTGTGGATCTGTGCCACTGAGTTCGGCATGGGTGTTAAAGAAGTCTTGAGTTTCGGCATCTATCCAAAGTGTCATGCAGTGTGCCTTATCTTGTATAAAGGGAGTAGGGGGCGTATCGACAGATCCCGCATCAGTAAAGTCGAGTACATCATCTTGTGTGGCTTCAGGTATATCGCTCATGATTATTTTCGTCAGAAAAGGTTATTCGGTCGTGTGGGATTGCATCACCTGTTTGAGCAGGGGAACGGAGGGTGCGCGATGCAGACGGAGGGAGAGTTCATCCAATGCGTCTAACGTGGCAAGTAAACTGGGTAAATCGCGTCGTCCATGATTGAGCAGGTACTGAGCGACATCAGGCGGCAAGATAAAGCCTTTGGCCTTGGCGTGTTCGGTCAGGGCGAGGGCTTTTTCTTGCTCGCTGAGTCCTTGTAGCTGATAAATTAGACCCCAGCCTAAACGAGTGCGTAGATCAGGGCGCAGCTTGAGGTGTTGGGGAGCGACGGAGCCACTGACTAATAACACGCCGCTCTGCTCACGCATTTCGTTGTAGAGATTGAACAAGGCGATTTGTGACTCTGCATCGCATATCTCCACATCATCGACAGCGACCACTTCGGCTGCTTCGGGGACGCTGCTTTGGGCATAAATCGCCGCCTGCCCAGCGTGTTGTGCCGCACTGACCATGGCGTGTAGCAAATGACTTTTGCCGCTGCCCGCCTCGCCCCATATATAAAAGCATCGTTCAGTGCTATGTCCCGCCAAGGCTTCACGTAAACCAAACAGCAGTTCTGCATTGCTGCCCACCACAAAGTTATCCAATGTGGGTCGCCAGCCAGGACTAATATCAAGTAGTAATTGACTCATCGCTGTCTATACATATTACTGGTGAGATACCAAGCAAGCGCGTGGCGGAGTCCAACGAGCAGGATGGCGGACATCGGCAATGCCAAGAGTATGCCGAAGAAGCCAAATAATTGCCCAAAAGCGAGCAAGGCAAAAATCACGGCGAGGGGGTGTAATCCTACCCGTTCACCCACCAGCAGAGGGGTAACCAGCATGCCTTCCAGCAATTGTCCCAGACCAAAAGCCACCCATACCCACAACACACTACCAAAATCAGAGAACTGCATGACCGCTGCCAACGTCGCTAGCACCAGTCCCAAAATCATGCCTAAATAAGGCACAAACACCAGCATCCCTGCCACTAATCCGATGGGTAGCGCAAATTCCAACCCTGTCATCCACAATGCCACGTTGTAATACACGCTCATCAATAGCATGACCGAAATTTGCCCGCGTAGGAATTCAGCTAATACATTATCTATTTCGCCCATGATTTTCCGTGTTTTTTCATGCAGCGGGCGGGGTATAAATTTATCTATTCTTGCCAGCAGTCCATTCCAGTCGCGTAAAAAATAAAACAGGGCGACAGGAATGAGCAGCATATTGACCAGTGCGCCGACGATTGCTCCACCGCGACTGGATAACCACGGCAAGATTTGTCCCGCCACACTGCCTGCACTTTGCCAATGGCTGAGGGCAAATTGCTTGATTGCGTTGCTGTCCCACGTCAACGCGTTACCAAATAAGGGTTGTAAACGGGGAAGTAGTTTGACACGCACCATCTCCAATCCATCTGGTAGGCGTGCGAGCAGTAAGCGCAACTCCTTTTCGAGCAACGGTAATACAATCAACAATAAGACGATGAATAGAGTAAATAGTATGGTCATCACCACGGTGACGGCGAGGCTACGTGGCAATTTATATTTTTCCAGCCGATTAACCAGCGGATTGCAGATGTAAGCGAAGATGGCCGCCGCGACAAATGGGGTCAAAATAGGACTCAGTAGGTAAAATAGTGTAGCCACTGTCACCATTAAAACCAGCCATTGCACAGCAGTGAGGCGAGATAAGGTCATTTCAGGTAAAATTCGCGAATAAAATTGTGCAGCACTTTATCCTGAAGAAAGCGAGAACTCAACTTGAATACGAATTCCACCCCCGCCACCCCCAGTCTTTCCTACCGCGACGCGGGTGTTGACATTGATGCAGGTGACCGTTTGGTCGAAAATATCAAGCCTTTTGCCAAGCGCACCATGCGTCCCGAAGTGTTGGGCGGATTGGGTGGTTTTGGTGCGCTAGTCGAAATTTCCAAAAAATACCGCGAACCTGTGTTGGTCTCTGGCACGGACGGCGTGGGCACGAAATTGCGTTTGGCGTTTGAACTGAATCGCCATGACACCGTGGGGATCGACTTAGTGGGCATGAGCGTCAACGATATTTTGGTGCAAGGCGCGGAACCATTGTTTTTCTTGGACTATTTTGCTTGTGGCAAGTTAGATGTCGATGCTGCAACCGAAGTCATTAAAGGTATCGCTTACGGTTGCGAACAAGCGGGTTGCGCGCTGATTGGTGGCGAAACAGCGGAAATGCCAGGGATGTATCCCGTGGGTGAATACGATTTGGCAGGTTTTGCGGTAGGCGTGGTGGAAAAGTCCAATATCATCACAGGCAAAGAAATTGTCGCGGGCGACGTGGTGATTGGACTGGCTTCTAATGGCGCGCATTCCAATGGCTATTCTTTGGTGCGCAAAATCATTAGCACGCAACAAGTAGATTTGTCAGCAGAATTAGACGGCACACCGCTGGCGGATCTCATCATGGCACCGACCCGCATTTATGTAAAACCGTTGTTGGCATTGATGCAAAGCCTCACCGTCAAAGGCATGGCGCACATCACAGGCGGTGGGTTGACCGAAAACGTGCCACGCGTGCTGCCTGAAAATGTGGTTGCAGACATCGATGGCACGTCTTGGCGCGCACCCGCATTGTTCCACTGGCTGCGTGAAAAAGGCAATGTCGCCCCACAAGAAATGTATCGCACCTTTAATTGTGGCATTGGTATGGTGGTGATTGTGGCTGCCAGCGATGCAGAAGCTGCCTTGGCACAATTGAATGCAGCAGGTGAAACTGCCACCGTCATTGGCACAGTTCGCGCCCGTGTCGGCGACGAAGCCCCGACACAAGTATCGAATGGTTGGTAAGACGGAGGTCGGGTTTTAACCCCTGCTCGATGTTTTTATACAGTATTATTTGGTTCTATGTCATTGACAGTGGGTGAAATAAAACTCCCTACCCTTCAAGGGGAGGGCTGGGGTGGGGATGGGGTAGAGATGAAAGCTTACAGTACGATCATCGGCAGACAGCTTCAGCGAACAGATGACCGATGCGAAAATACGGTTATGGCAACGACTACGCAGTCGGCAACTAGCGGGCAGCAAATTCCGCCGCCAACATTCGTAGCTGGATAGCTTTACAGAACGCGGCGGTTATACCCCATCCCCACCCCGCCCCTCCCCTCCCCTCCCCTTGAAGGGGAGGGAGATTGTCACTTGTGCCACGATGATTCACATAGAGCCGCGATGTTTTTACACAGCATTATTTTTTGACCACTATGAAAAAAATTGTCATTTTGATCTCTGGGCGCGGCAGCAATATGCAGGCTCTATTGCGGGCAAATTTGCCCTGCGCGGTTGCGGCGGTTATCAGTAATCGTGCCAGCGCAGAAGGTTTAAATTTTGCTGCGTCGCAAGGGATACCCACTGCGGTGGTTTCTCATCAGGAATACCCCACGCGTGCAGCTTTTGATGTCGCGCTGGCGAAAGTGATAGACCAATATCAAGCGGACTTTGTGATCTTGGCTGGTTTTATGCGCATATTGACGCCTGAATTTGTTGAGCATTATCAAGGTCGTTTGGTCAATATACACCCCTCATTGTTGCCCGCTTACACAGGGCTGCATACTCATGCGCGGGCATTGCAAGATGACATCAAAATTCACGGTTGCACTGTGCACTTTGTTACCGCTGATTTGGATCATGGGCCGATTATCATCCAAGCAGCCGTCCCTGTTTTATGTGATGACACGGAAGACGTGTTGTCCGACCGCGTGTTGCTGGAAGAACATCGTGTTTATCCGCAAGCGGTGCGTTGGTTATGTGATGGTGAAGTGAGTTTGATTGAGGGGAAAGTCAAGTTTTGTCATCAAAAACAAGCTAGTTTTGCCTTAATTTCACCAGGGTTGGAGTGATGATTTTGTTTTTAAGCGGGTTGAAAAAGCAGCGATTGGCATCTTATTGGATACAGGTCTGGCTGGGCGTTTTGTTAACTAATCTCGCTTTTGCAGCACCACCCAGCCACATTATTGCCACGTATGATGTCGCTAAAAGTGGTATGCAGGTCGCGCAACTCGAAGAAAACTACACCCGCAACTCAGATGGTAGCTATCAACTCGTTAGCACAGCGCGCCCTGTAGGTATGTTGGCAATGTTTAAACCTGAAAAAATTATCATTCGTAGCAGCGGACGCATTACCCAACAGGGCTTGCAGCCCTTGACCTTTGATTACGAGCGTGAAAAAGATCCTGCACGCAGTAGTCGCGCGGAATTTAATTGGGAAAATGGCGAAGTGGCATTGATACGCCAAGCAACGCGCAATGTGGTTGCGTTACCTGATGGCACACAAGACCGCTTGAGCGCGATGTATCAATTTATTTTTTTGAATCTAAAACATCAGTCTACCTTAGATTTTTCCTTAACCAATGGCAACTCATTGAGTCAACAACATTACGCCATCGCTGCTGGCGACATGATAACCACGCCTGCTGGAAAATTTAAGACCCTGTATTTGGACAATCAATCCAAAGCAGGCGAAAGCCGTACCGAAATTTGGTTAGCAACGCAACAGCACCAGCTACCTTGCAAAATGCGCATCACCGATGCCAACGGGGACGAGCTGATCCAAGTTCTCAGCAAACTCGTGATCGAACCATAATGCTGCACACCACCAAGGGCAGAATCGCGATTACCTTAGTTGTATCACTATTGATACATCTGGTTTTGCTGTTTGTGCCTTGGGTGCAGCTGCCGCCTGTAGAAGAACCTGAACTACCGCCTTTAACCGCCAAGCTGGTAGCGTTGCCCAAAGTTGTGCCAGTAAAGCCTGCCTCGCCATCGCCCAAGCCACGCCCTAAGCCGCCTAAACCCAAGCCTGTACCAAGTGAACGGCTCGTGCCTATTGATGAAGTCGTATCTGACGTGTTAGCCGCTTCATCTGTTGATGCCACTTCATCCGTGGCGGCCGTTTCAGCAGTTGAGCCTGTCGTTGCCGCTGAGGTTGTGCCCGCATCGCCCAGTCATCCCGCTTTGCCCAAACATGCACAATTGCGTTTTATCATTTACAAAGGCAAAGATTTTCAGGTGGGTGAAGCCAAACACCGCTTTGAAATCACTGAAGATCAGCACTACAGCATCAAAGTTGGCATGAGTACCACGGGCATCGTAAGCCTGTTCAAAACCTACGATTCAGAGCAAATCAGCAGCGGCACAATTGATGCGCAAGGACTGCGCCCAGATAGTTTTACCGAAAATAAGCGCACAGGTAGTGGCAAGGAATCCTTTGGGGCGAAATTTAACTGGATAGACAAAACGCTCAGTTTTTCTGAAGGTAATCAAGTCGCGCTGCCAGCACATACTCAAGATTTACTCAGCTCACTGTATCAGGTCTCCCAGTTGGCGTTAGAAAAAGGCACAATCTCCGTGCCGTACACCAATGGTCGCAAACTGGAATACATCCAATTTGAAGTGGGCGAAGAAGTTGAATTATCCACGCGCCTAGGCACATTGCGCGCGTTGCCCTTGCGCAAAGTACACGCCGCTGGCGAAGAAGGCTTGGAAATCTGGCTAGGACTGGAATACCGCCTGCTGCCCATCAAATTTTCCCAGATAGATCGAGCAGGTCAAGTCGCCGCTGAAATGGTGATTGCAGAAATACGGGTGAAGGATTGAGGTTTAAACTCATTCCCTCGCCCGCTTGCGGGAGAGGCGAGCACAACTCTAAAAACCCGTCATTCCCGCGAAGGCGGGAATCCAGCTCTTTTTTTAACAGGTTTTTGCCTAGGAATGACAAACCAGAATAATCCAGAGTTGCCAAAGGTTAACCGATATTTGGGTTGCTCGACGAGGGATTAATAGCGGCAGAGCTTCGCTGCATAAGCGCAAGTATTATCTTCTCTCGCAATTCAACCTGACGCTCAAGTGGCTGAACCTGTTCGCACAGTTTTACAGAAAGCATTGTGTCTTGCATTTTTACGAGCTGCGCAAAGAAAAAGTTCAACTGATCCTGACTCTTGCGGTATAGGTAAAAATAAGCCCCCCAATAAACTGCGTAAGGATACCCGCAATAGATGTGATAGCTGTTAGCTCAACGCGTGGTGTTTCACGC
The DNA here is from genome assembly GCA_028688275.1 of Gallionella sp. Classification (GTDB taxonomy): domain Bacteria; phylum Pseudomonadota; class Gammaproteobacteria; order Burkholderiales; family Gallionellaceae; genus Gallionella. Next base: position 38,135 of record JAQTYN010000013.1, read on the forward strand.
AAGTAAAATATCCATATCCCTCCAAGGAGTGTGGCGAGGCCAACGATGATGGCAAAAACGCTGAACGTAAAACTGTTCCTCGCTTGGCTTTTATTAATTGTGTAGTACTCATTGAGTTGATTCAGGCTTAACTGGATAGTATCTAGAATATCAGGCCTTGGAGTATCTGCCAGTCTTTGCGTGATTCTCTTTCGTTCTTCATGCAAAGATTGGAGCTCCAGTTCAAGCATGCCGCCCCCCTTCACTTTAAGCCCAGTATATGCCGCTAAACCTAGGAATAACATAAAGATGGCGGAGATAATAAGTGGGGGAAAAATATTTGAGGCTAGCTCAAATGGCAACGGCCAAGAAAAGATAGTCGTTGATATTGCCAAGGCTGCTGTTAGAGCCAGGATAGCTAGTGCAAGAGCAATGACAATTCGTCTAATGGGTGGATTGCGTTTTAGACTTTCGATGAGGAGACCCACTGCGTCTAATGTAAAGTCAAGCATGCTTGCTCCTTTGTTGGTAGCACGATTCAGTGTCCATTAATGTGTTTATATAGATGCCCAAAATGCAACATACTTAATCCTTGGAAGGACTGATTTATTCTGATTTCATCATTCCTGCGAAAGCAGGAGTCCAATTAAAACAAAGAACTGGATCCCCGCTTTCGTGGGGATGACGAATCAATCAGTGTTTCCCTTGGTTGCTGCGTAAGAACTTTCATGGGACTCTGACGCACTGTTTTCAAATAAATTAGATTGTTTTAAATAAAGCGATATTTGGAAAAGCCTAGCCCTTCGACGCAGGCAGGATTAAACGCCATATTCTGCATCGTGGCAAATAGGAATCGCGTAAATAACAGGTTAATCCGCGATTACTTCTACAAAATCAATCAGTAAATCCATTTTCCCTTCGACAAGCTCAGGGCGAGCAGTTTTAATCTGTATCCGCCTTGAGCGGCTGATTCTTCAAGGTTTACCCGCAATTTCGGTTAAACTGCGCACCTTATTTTTAGGTGAACTTTGCCATGCTGATTACTGAATACCGACTTGAACTTGCTATCGACGCGTTGAAACGCATTTTGCCGTTGGCGCATCCTGCGGACACGACCTTGCGCTATTTCTTCAAAGAGGAGAAGTTGGGCTCGAATGAGCGCGAGTTTGTGGCGGAGGCGGTGTTTGGCGTGTTGCGCCATCGCTTGTTGCTAGAGGCGGCGTGTGGGGAGCGGATTACCACGCGGCGTTTGGCGTTGGGATTTTTGGTGCGTTTTGGCGGCTATAACCTGCGCGAACTCGCGCCGTTGATGCAACGGGATGAAAAAGATTGGCTGGCGACGGTCAAAGGCTTTAAGTCCGAATCGCTGTCGGTGCAAGCGGAATTGCCCGATTGGATTATTGAAAAGCTACGAGTCAGCTATAGCGATGAAGATATTTTGACCCTCGGCATGTCGATGCAGCAAGGCGCACCGCTGGATATTCGGGTCAACACGCTGTTGGCGAAACGCGATGAGGTGTTGGCTGAATTGGTGCGCCAACAAATTTCTGCCACGTTGATGACCTATTCGCCCGTGGGCATCCGTTTGCGCGACAAAATTCCTTTGAACAAAGATGCTTTGTTTACCGAAGGCAAAGTGGAAGTGCAAGACGAAGGTAGCCAATTGTTGGGCTTGCTGCTGGCACCTAAGCGCAGCGATATGGTGGTGGACTTCTGTGCGGGCGCGGGCGGAAAGACCTTGATGTTGGCAGCGTTGATGAATTCGCAAGGGCGTTTGTACGCGCTGGATGTGTCAGAAAAACGCCTCGCCAATCTCAAGCCGCGTTTGAAACGCTCAGGTGCCAGCAACATTCAGCCGACCTTGATCGCCAATGAAAACGACCTGAAAGTGAAACGCTTGGCAGGCAAAATTGACCGCGTATTGGTGGATGCGCCGTGCAGCGGTTTAGGCACATTGCGCCGCAATCCTGATTTGAAATTCCGCCAATCGGCGCAAAGCGTTGCTGAGCTGAATCTAAAACAAACCAATATCCTGAATGCTGCTGCACGTTTGCTGAAAAAAGGCGGGCGATTGGTCTATGCGACCTGCAGTATTTTGCCCGAAGAAAATCAGCACATTGTGCAAGCCTTCCTCGCTTCGCATCCTGATTTTGTGTTGCGCCCCGCAGGTGAAATTTTGGCACAACAAAAAGTCGCGATGGAAATGGGCGATTATTTGGAATTGCGTCCGCATCTACACAATACCGATGGCTTCTTTGCGGCGGTGCTGGAACGGGTTTAAATTTCCGCACCCAGATTGAGGTAGGGTTGGGATGCGATCGTTCGTTGCCTTTGTACATAAGCTACAAATTCATCAGCGGGTAAAGGGGGGCTGAAATAATACCCCTGTATCTCATCGCAGCCAGCCGCGCTTAGGAAGGCGAGCTGCTCTGCTGTCTCTACCCCTTCTGCGATACACTGAAAACCAAGGTGATGAGCCATTTGGATAATTGCACCCACAATGGCTTTGTCATCGGCATTGGTGCTGATTTCACGTACAAAAGAGTGGTCTATTTTGAGTTTGTACACCTTGAATTGCTTGAGGTAGCTGAGTGAAGAATAGCCCGTACCAAAATCGTCCAACGACATGCGCACCCCATGTGCGTGTAGCGCATTCATCAATGCGATCGCCTTTTTCGGATTGTCCATGGCGAGGCTTTCGGTGAGTTCTAGTTCCAAATACTGTGGTGGTAATTGTGCCGATTCGAGGATGTTCCCCACTAAGCCAAGAAGGTCTGGATGACGAAATTGGATCGCGGATAAGTTGACCGCCATAATCATGGGCGGGAGTCCTAAGTTAAACCAAGTTTGGAGTTGTCCTACAGCGGTGCGCAACGCCCACTCACCGATTTTAATAATTTGCCCACTTCTTTCAGCAATGGGAATAAATTCTGTCGGAGACAGATTGCCGAGTTCTGCATGTTGCCAGCGTAGCAATGCTTCCACGCCGACAATGTGACCAGTGGCCAAGCTGAGTTGTGGTTGGTAGTGTAGTTGCAATTCATTGCGTGTGATCGCGTATCGCAATGCATTTTCAATTTTGAGTGTACGTACTGCCAACGATTGCATTTCTTGCGTAAAGAAGCGGTAATTATTGCGACCTTCCAGCTTGGCGCGGTACATCGCCGTATCCGCGTGTCGATACAGTGTCACAAAATCTTCCCCATCTTCGGGATACATCGCTATGCCGATGGAAGGGGTGACAATCAACTCGTTGAGCCCGATGTGGAAAGGCTCGACGATCACTTGTAGCAATTTTGTGGCAGTCAAGGCTGCGTCCTGAGTGGTGCTGTCGGTCAACATCAGCATAAATTCGTCCCCGCCCATGCGCGAGACGCTATCCTCGGTGGGTACGCTGAGCTTTAGTCGTTTGCCGACTTCAATCAATACTTTGTCGCCGATGTGATGACCCAGGGTGTCATTGATGTCTTTAAAGTGATCGAGGTCAAGAAACAGGATAGATAAGAGCGTGTGATTGTGTTTCGCAGCATTGATCGCTTGTTCGACGCGATCATTAAATAGCATGCGGTTAGGCAACCCTGTCAACGGGTCGAAATTGGCGAGTTGTTGTATATGCTGCTCGTCCAGTTTGCGTTCGGTAATGTCAATATGCGATCCAATCAGGTGAGTCGCGACACCATTTTGATCATATTGTTTCTCACCTCGCGCCAATATCCAGCGATAGCTGCCGTCACGGTGACGCATCCTAAACTCACTGAGGTATTGTGGTGAGGTGTCAGCCAAAAATTTTTGAACATAGGCTGATGCAGGTTCAAGGTCATCGGGATGGAGCAGTGATTCCCACGTTGAAAATTGATCTTGCAATTCATCTGGCAAATAACCCAGTTGCGCCTTCCATTCGGGTGAGTAACTCACCGTATGCGTTTGTAAATTCCAGTCCCATAAGCCTGTATTAGAGGCCTTTAGAGAAGTTGCTAAGTTTTGCTGTGCCTGCGTTAGTTTGCTGTAAGGTTCTTCAATGGTTTCAACCACGATGGCACGGTAAATAAACAGGTATGCGATGACTTTATACACATGCCCCAGCACGTTGTAACTGCCCGTCATGGTGGTATAGAGCGTAAAAAAATATTCACTCATTGCCAAGGTACAGACCGCACCAAAGAGAAGCACACCATTGAATTTTTGGGGTTGGCGCAGTTTTTGCCACAAGATTGTAGCGGTGATGAGATGAAGCAGGATGATGAGGTATTCAGTGTTCTTTTTAAAGGTAGTGAGCCCTAGTCCAGATACAAAGGTATCTGGTAGCCAGGGTTGGTGATACACCACGATCCAATTGAGCAGGGCGGTTAAAAAGAAGAGTGAGCTAAAAATGGTGTAGCGCATCGTCCTAGAATGCAGGGGTTTCCAAGGTCTGATGGTGATAGTGAGCAGTGTAATGGCAGCGATAAAACGAGCTGACAACCAGAAATTCAAGTGCTTTTGCATGTCGTTATGCGTAAAAAAATCAGGCATGCCGACGTAGGAAATGGTGTGTAAAAAATCGAGCATCCCGACTGAAAAAAAGGCGCAAGCCAGCAGGACGATATTGCCCGAAAGATTGGTGCTACGGGAATTCCAGCCTATGGCAAAAACCATCATAGAGACCACGACCGATACAGTCTCTAACAGCATGTGCAACGGCAGGTAGTTCGGGATGCCCTTAAACTCTGGTAGAGTGGGCGTTAACCAAGCAAGCAATTGTACGATCGCAAGCATCAGGAGCATCCTGATCATATTGGTCATGCTATCTTGGTAGTTGGGGTGTACGCCTGACCAGCCCAGTTTATGAATATGTTGCATCTAAAGTTTTGAGTGTGTAGTTTTCAGTGTTGTACGTTGGGTTCGCATTTTACACAATAACTTTTGCGGCAAGCATTCTGATGAGGATATGCAGTTGCCTAATCAATTGGATAAGTTAGGGATGGGCTGATTAAATCTATTCGCCTTGAGCCGTGAGCTTGTCGAATGGTGAATGAATTCATCTCGTGATTTAATCAGCGTTATCTTAGCTTCTGCCAGTCCAACATCACTTGTTTCGATACCCACTCTCCCTTCAACCCCGTTAAAAGTGTGGCGAAATCCATTGGGCAATCGGGTAATAAGCGTATCCAGTACAGCTGATGTCCGTTGTCTGTTTCAATCTCCACCGCCGAACCAAACCGCACGCGAGCGGTGGGTAGGTTATCTTCATACATCGACAGTTCCAATTGTTTCATTAGTGGCAACGGCGCGGGTGCGTGCCAAAATTGCCACCATGCTTGGGCTGGATAAAGCGGCGGGCTGCACAATGTGGCAGCTCCCAATGCGGATAAAGCTGACCACACGCGTTGATGCAATATCGCCGCCTGAGCATCCCAATACCCCTCTGAATAATCCGCATCGTCACTCTGAAAATCACAATGTCCCGCCTCAGCAAAACACACATCGTCATTCACAGGCGAAGGAAAAAGCGCGTAAAGCGACTGGTTGGGCTGTTCAGAAACTATGCCCCAATGCAGGGTGAAAGAAGGTGTTTCCATGATGGAGGATCGGCAAAGATGATTATCAAGAGACATCATTGTAGCAAGGACACCGCTTCAACATTTAGAGTGCAGATAAGGTGAGTGATAAATTTAGTCCGAGTGTCATTAAAATTGACTTACAATCAACTTACCCTGAAATCACCTATGACGACCATGGTAAATTACGAAGCGATATGCAAACGCATTGATGAATTGTCCGATAAGGATCGTTTAGACATGCAGGATCTCTACCTTTCTCATTATGCAGGATGTACCAAAGCGCAAGTGCAAACCGACTTGCAGGACAAAAGTGAGGCTATTTTGGTTTTCCTTGACCATGTTCTGGTGGGTTTTACCACGCTGAAGGTCTATGAACGTCAATGGGCGGGGCGCGATATCCGCATTATCTTTTCAGGTGACACCATCGTCGAACGTGCGCATTGGGGACAACAAGCACTTGCGTTCACTTGGATTATGAAAATGGGGCAGCTTCAAAAAGAAAAACCAGATTTACCGATGTACTGGTTTTTGATCGTCAAAGGTCATCGCACCTATAAATATCTGCCTGTTTTCGGTAAATCTTTTTATCCCCACTGGGCAATTGATCGCACCGATTTGAAGCCTTTGGCAGACACCCTTGCACAAGAAAAATTTGGTGCGGATTACAATCTGGAAACAGGTGTGGTTGAGTTCCCAGAGTCTAAAGGGCATTTAATGCCCGACATTGCCTTACCCACTGAAGAAGAAAAATCCAAAGAGTCGGTGCAGTTTTTTCTCGCAAAAAATCCAAATTACCTCAATGGACACGAGCTTGTTTGTCTATGCGAAATCACGGAACAGAACATGAAGCCGCTGACCAAACGGATTTTTGCAAAAGGTCTCGCTTAACGATGGCTTGGCAAACGCTGTACGCTCAGGGTGCTAAGCTCAAGGTCACCAACTCATTGCGTCAACGTCAGGAAAACTGGTTGCAGAATTGTTTGCAGCGAAATCAACCTTGCGCCTATCTGCAACAGCTTGGCGTGAAAGCGGATTCATCATTGGCAGATTTTCGCAAACGGCTGCCATTGGTCGATGATGAAATGCTGCGACCTTGGATACAGCGCATCGAACAGGGCGTGCCAAATGTGTTGTTTGACGGGCTGCCGCTTGCCTTTGAGCAAACAAGCGGTACATCTGGTGGCAGCAAGCGGATTCCCTATACTGCGCACAGTCTGCTGGATTTTCAGCATGCGCTTTTACCTTGGCTGTCAGATGTGATTGCGGCATTCAAAATCACCTCTGGTTGCGCCTACTGGGCGATCAGTCCCGCCACACGCCCTGCGACAAAAACGCCATCGGGTATCCCCATCGGTTTGCCTGACGCGGCGTATTTGGGCGAGGCTGCTTTGCACGCATTTATTGACGTGTCTGCCGTGCCGCCTTGGGTGGGAAGTATCGAGAATGTCCCAGATTGGTCGCTTGCAACGCTGTACTACCTGTTGTGTCGCGCCGATTTGGTGCTGATTTCCGTCTGGAGTCCGACTTTCTTTTTAATGTTGTTGGACACGTTGGCGCAGCAATATGCCGTATTGAGCGATTTGTTGCAACATGGTGGCGTGATCGCGGGGCAGATACTGCCGCCCGATACCGCCGCACTGCAAAGACTGGAATGCTATCGACTTAACCGTGATACGCGGATACTCTGGCCGAATCTCAAGTTGGTGAGTTGCTGGGCGGATGCCTCATCCCAACCTTATTTCCACGCACTCCAGCAACGGTTGCCTCATGCCATTTTTCAACCCAAAGGACTCTTAGCGACGGAGGGTATTGCCACCGTACCCGATCCGCAGGGCAAAACCGTATTAGCCGCAGATAGCGGATTTTTTGAGTTTTTGGATCAACAAGGCGAGGCTTGTTTTGCTTGGGAGCTTCAGCAAGGCAAGGAATACGAATTAGTGATGACGACTTCAGGTGGGTTGTATCGCTATCGCACGGGAGATGGCGTGTGCTGTGATGGTTATGTGGGTGATCTCCCCGTGCTGCACTTTGTGGGCAGACAAGGGCTGACCACCGATTTGGTGGGTGAAAAACTGACCGAGCCATTTGTGACTGCGTGTTTGCATGACCTAGTAGGTTTTCGTATGCTGATGCCGAGCACACAAGGCCAGCCCCGATATGTGCTGATTTTAGATCAAAAGCATGACATAGAAATCCTCGCGCAGACGGTCGAAAATCGGCTTTCAGAAAATCCACAGTACGATTATGCGCGGCGCATCGGTCAATTGGATGCCTTGTTGGTGTTGCACATTGAGCAGCCACTTGCCTTATGGATACGACGCAAATCCCAAAATGGCATTCGGTTGGGCGACATTAAAGTGCCGTGTTTGTGCGCGGAAACCGATTGGCTATCTACTTTTATGGAGCAAACAACATGAAAATTGTGCTCATTTCCCCGAAAGGCCCGCTATACCGCAGCAAAGGCGGGATATTCAAAAAATCATTGCGCTACCAGCCGCTGACCCTCACCACGCTGGCGGCGTTAATTCCCGCAGAGCTGAATGCCGACATAGAACTGATCGACGAGGGCATACAGGATGTCCCCGATAATTTACAGGCAGATTTAATCGGCATTACCGTCATCACGGGAACGGCAAAACGTAGCTACGAACTGGCAAAACAGTTCAGGGCGCGGGGGATCACGGTGGTGCTGGGTGGGTCGCATGTGACACTGATGCCACAAGAAGCGGGCGAGCAGGCGGATGCCATTTGTATTGGCTACGCGGAAGAATCTTGGCCGCAATTGTTGCGAGATTTTGCCAATGGCACGATGCAGCCGATTTATCGGCAAAGTCCAACGATGTCCTTGGAAAACATGCCGTTTGCGCGCCGCGACTTGTTTGATAAGCGGCATTTTTTGACCCAAGCGGTGTTCGAGGCGACGCGTTCCTGCGCCCATGACTGTGAATTCTGCGTCGCCCCAGCGGCGTGGGGGCGCAAACAATATCAAAAACCCATCGACTGGGTGATTGAGGACATTCGGCGCGTGGGGCAGAAAAAAATTATTTTCGTTGATTTGAATCTGGTATCGGATGTCAAATATGCCAAAGAGCTGTTTACCCGCTTGATTCCGTTGAAATTAAACTGGTTCGGACTTTCCACGGTGCTGATTGCCCATGATCGTGAGTTGATGGAACTGATGGCGCGCAGCGGTTGCAAAGGGCTGTTGCTGGGACTAGAAACCGTGTCTCAGGACAGCTTGAAGGATGCCAAAAAGAGCTTCAATGCGTCGGTGGGTTATAAATCGCTGATTGCGGATTTGCATCACTTGGGCATCTCGGTGCAAGGCTGCTTCGTGTTTGGATTGGATCACGACATGCCAGATGTGTTTGATACCACAGCAGAATTTGCCATTGACGCTGGTGTGGATTTGCCGCGTTTTGCTGTGCTAACGCCTTTCCCTGGCACACCGTTACACACCCGACTGGAAGCAGAAGGGCGTATCTTGTCACGGGATTGGGAATTGTATGACGGGCAGCATGTGGTGTTTCAGCCCAAAAATATGACGGTGCAGCAGTTGCGGGATGGGCATGAGCGGGCATGGAAAAAGACCTATGCGTGGTCATCCATCACGCGGCGATTGTGGCATGCCAAAAACTGGCAGCCCCTCGCCCTCAGCGCAAATATCGGCTATCGCTTCTATGCCCATCATTTGCATCAATTTTATAACTGCGACTGGCAAATCGAGCCGCTGCTACCCAACCCCATCGCGGGTTTAGGGCAGACGGTACATTTGTCCAGCGACTCCAAAAATAAGACGATATGCGGCTAACCCTCATCCATCCCGCCATTGGGCATCGCAAGGGCGAAGGCTATATCCGCTCTTGGCAAATGGAACCCTTGCCTGCCGCTGCGATTGCGGGACTCACGCCGAAAGACATTGAGGTTCGCTTCTATGATGACCGCATGGAAAGCATTCCTTTCGACGAGCCGACCGATGCCGTGGCGATTTCCTTGGAAACTTATACCGCCAAACGTGCTTATCAAATTGCCAGCGAATACCGCAAACGCAATATCCCCGTGATTGTCGGCGGCTTTCATGCGACCTTGATGCCCGACGAAGCAGCGCGTTATGCCGAAGCGGTGGTGGTGGGCGAGGCGGAGGATATTTGGGCGACGGTCATCGACGATCTGCGCCACGGTAACTTGCAAAAATGCTATCAAAGCCTGACGCGCCCTGATTTGGCGCGCATTCATGCGGATCGTTCGATTTTCAAAAACAAGCGTTATTTACCGATTGCCTTGATCGAAACGGGACGCGGCTGCCGTTTCCCCTGCAATTTCTGTGCGATACAGACCTTTTTTGAGCGCACCCATCGTACTCGCCCCATTGAAAACATCCTTGCAGAAATCCGACAACTGAAGGACAGCACTAAATTATTCTTTTTCGTGGATGATAATTTTGCGGGCGACATCCCCGCTGCCAAAGATTTGCTCAACGCGCTGGTGCCGCTGAAAATACGTTGGATTACGCAGATGAGCATCAACGCGGCACACGATGAAGCCTTTCTGGCAATGCTGGAAAAAAGCGGCTGCAAAGGCGTGTTGATCGGCTTTGAGAGTTTGGACGAGGGCAATTTGCGCGCCATGAAAAAGCGTTTCAACACCATGCAAGGTGGCTATGAAAAAGCCTTGCGCAATCTCAGAAAATACAACATCCGTGTGTATGCCACCTTTGTGTTTGGCTATGAAAATGACACCGTTGCCTCGTTCGATCAGGCGGTGGATTTTGCGATTGAGCAGCGTTTCTATATCGCCGCCTTCAACCATCTCACACCCTTCCCAGGCACGGCACTTTACACACAATTGCAACAGGAACAGCGGCTGAAATATCCCGCATGGTGGCTGGATGACCGCTATCGCTACAACGATTTGCCCTTCTTTCCAAAACAACTTGAGCCCGAAGAGGTGACCCGCTTATGCGTCGCGGCACGTCGACGATTTTATGCGTGGGATAGCATCCTTAAACGCGGTCTAGAAAAAACCAACCGCAGCGATTTTTTTATGTTCCGAAATTTCTTTCCAATCAATATGATGCACCGAGCCGATGTGAGCAACCGCAACGGTTATCCGCTGGGCGATGAAAATTGGCAGGGCGAATTATTGGAGGCGGTGCGGTGAAACCTGTCACGCCCGCCCCGCAAATGGTCTATCGCGCAGGAGGGCTGCTGTTCCGTCCTGCGGGGTCGGCGGATGATGCGGCATTGCGGCGTTGTTTGCGTGATAACGACATGGATGCGTGGATTAACCTTGCTTTTGAGCGTGAGCCAAGTTTTTTCGACGGTGAAAGTTTGATGGGCGCATCGCTTGCCGTGATTGCCGAGGCGGAAAAATTGCCGCATGATTTTGTCGGGATGTACACCTGCGCTCAGCTTCCCGTGCATCTGAATGGGCAAGCCGCCGTTGCGGGTTATTTGGGCGGGTTGCGCGTCAACCCATCCTATCGGCGCAGGATACGCATCTTGAGGGATGGCTTTGCCTCAATTCCTGTTTTAACCCGCCCATGGGGGCAGCCGAACGCTTGGTTTACCAGCATTGGGCAAGAAAACAATCAAGCGCGCCGTGTGTTGGAAGCAGGTCTCAAACACCTGCCGCGCTACCTGTTTGCGGGGGAGATGGAAACGCTGGTTTTCCCGACGCGACGAGACCCGCCGACGGGGCTGTTGCAATCCGCGACGCAGGAAGACGTACCCGCATTGAGCGAATTTTTTAATCAGCAGGCACAGGCGTTCCAATTTTCGCCCAGCCTAGACGAGGCTTGGTTGCGATCATTGGATGGCACGCACGGACTTTGCTTGGCAGATTTTTGGCTGCTCAAGGACGGCGATGCGTTGCACGGTTGTTTGGCAATTTGGGATCAGCGCAGGTTCAAGCAAACCGTGGTGCGCTCGTACCGTTTTCCACTGAATAAACTTCGTGTCGCCTATAACTTGTTGGCGGGCACCCTAGGCAAAATCAAACTGCCCGCACCCAATCAAAAAATTGAGCAGGTGTTTTTGTCGTTTGTTGCGTTGAACGAATCCGCGCAGCAGAGGGCGGTAGAGGTGGTCAAAGAAGGACTGAGACTGGCGGCAAAAAAAGGCGCGTTGGTCGGCACGCTGGGTTTGTCCGCGCAGCATCCATTGATCGCTCAACTGAAAACGGCACTCCCTCACGAAAGCTACCGCACGCGTATTGAAACCGTGAACTGGTCAGATGCGGATCGCCTTGCGCTAGATGATCGCCCCGTACAGCCAGAGGTTGCCCTGTTATGAAGCTGGAAAAATTACCCTGTTGCACCTCTCTTCGGCGTACATTTCACAACCGTAGGACGAATCGTGAGAGAGGCGAAATGATGAATGAAACAACAAAAATTCAATCCCGAAAATTCAGAAAAGTGCTGTGCAGCGCATTGGGTTTGATGGGCGTGATGAACGGCGGGGATGCGAAATACTATGATGCTAGACCTGACCCCATGGTTGACCCCGTGGTTCCTTCTTTGATGTTTTTTGCCATTCTTGCTTTTGCCATTCTTGCTTTTGCTACGCCAGCACTGGCTGCAAGTGCTGAACCACCTATCTGGCGCGATGTGTTGCTTTATGGCTCGAGCATAACAATTCAACCAGATCTGCGACCGAGTTTTTCCTGCAAAAAAGCCAAGACTATTGTTGAGCAGCTAATCTGCAGCGACCGCAATCTGGCTAATTTAGACTGGCGCATGTTGGATATCTATACCGCAGCTCGAACTTTGCTAACCGATGAAGAAAAGATGAGCGTGCTAAAGACCCAGCGCGAATGGCTGGCAGGGCATGATCATGCTTGTGGTATTACCCCAGAGGGTGAATATGTCTACGGTGCCGCTGAGTGCCTGATTAAGCGTTACCTCATGCGTACAGAGAAGCTGCAGGCAATGCTTTCTCGCGGCAATGTGATTCGTGAGCTGGGCGGCTCAGAGCCGTGGACAGAGAATACGAAGCGTTACGGGATGTCGGAAAACCGCGTCACCCTGCTGCAGAGGTGTGTAGGAGAAGAATTGGAGGAACAGGTAAATTCGTGTTGTGCGCCTGGTACGGAGACAATAGAAGAAACGGCATCCTCCATCACGGCTTATGTAATCAACGGCAAAAGGTTCCTGCTTTATAACGGAAAGTATAGTCAGCATTTTAACATACCTCGTTATGCGGATTGTAACGATGAGGTCAACGAGAAGGGTGAGCTTGTTGGCTGTCCTGATAATACAACCTATGCCAGCTGTGCTGCGCTATTTGCTGAAATCGAGCTTGGAAATGGTGATTTTGCTTTTGCTGGTCATCGCTGGAATTTTCCAGTCACAATGGATGAATTGTTGATTGGAAAATCGAAGGATCAGCAGACAGGCAAGGAATTTACCAGTGAATTGCATTCCAAGTTGCTCGAGGGAGAAATAGTCACACTGGTAACTTCCAAAGGCAAGATTAGCCGTTTCCAATGGGACGCAGGGAAGAAGGTGTATGTGCGGCATTAGGCAGGTCTTTCGTTATCGCATTTGTGTCTTAAAATCGCCGCACGATGACCAGACCTTTACGACTTGAACTAGCAGGCGCGCTCTATCACGTCACGGGGATGGACACGAGAATATCTATCTTTCTGATGCAGAAACTGAGGGAATGTGATAACGAAAGACCTGCCCATTTTGCTGCAAAGCAGCGTAACGCGCGCCCACAAGCGGGAGCAAGGACAAACGTGAAAGGCAATATCCAATCCTTGGGCGCGGTTCAACGCCATGCACACATTGAAGGGTCAGACGCGGATCGCCTTGCGCTCGATGATCGCCCCGTACAACCAGAGATTGCCCTGTTATGAAGCTGGAGAAAATTACCCTGTTACGCCCGAATATGGGGGATTACCGTTCAACGGACGGCTTGCCGCCGCTTGCCATGGGGATATTGGCGGCGCGCACGCCCAAAGACATTGCCGTCAATTTTTATGATGACAAGGTGGAGGTGATTCCTACGGATGACAAACCCGACTTGGTGGCAATCACGGTTGAAACCTTTACCGCTCGACGCGCTTATGACCTTGCGGCGGCGTACCGTGCCAAGGGTGTACCCGTGGTCATGGGTGGTTATCATCCGACCTTTTTGCCCGACGAAGCCTTGCAACACGCCGATGCCATTGTCACGGGCGATGCGGAAGGAAGCTGGGAGCTGTTGCTGGCGGATTTTCGCCATGATCGTTTGCAGCGGGTTTATGCGGGCGGCAATGACCGTCCGCTAGATGACTATCGGCTGGATCGCAGTATTTTCAAGGGGAAAAAATACGCGCCCGTGGAACTGGTTCAGTTTGGGCGCGGCTGTCGTTTTGTGTGTGATTTTTGTTCGATCCACGCGTTTTATCAGGACAAACTGCGGATGCGCCCAGTGGATCACTTTGTCGAAGAATTGCAACAATTTAGCCGCCGTAAATTGATCTTTTTTGTGGATGATAATTTATTCAGTTCCCGCGAATTGCTCGAAGCCATGTTGACTGCCATTCGTCCGCTGAAATTGCGTTGGTCATGCCAGATCAGCATCGACGTGGCGCGGGACGAAGCCTTGCTGGATAAGCTGCGCGACGCGGGCTGCATTTTTGTGCTGGTGGGGTTTGAGTCATTGTCGCCCGCTAACTTGAAGCAAATGGCGAAGCCTTGGAATCAGGTCGCGGGGGATTACCTCAGTGTAGTCAAAAAATTTCACCAGCGCGGTATCGCGGTGTATGGCACATTTGTGTTCGGTTACGATGAAGACACCACGACGACCATCCGCCAAAGTTTGGATTTTGCACAGGAGGCTAAACTGGAAATTGCGAATTTCAACCCGCTGACCCCCACCCCTGGTTCGCCGCTCTATGATCGGCTGTTAAGCGAAGACCGTTTACTGTCACCCCAATGGTGGCTAGACCCCAACTATCGCTACGGCGATCCAATTTTTATCCCCAAATCCATGTCCCCCGCAGAATTTGCCGAACAGTGCTTTGCCGCCAAGCAAGCGTTTTATTCTTGGCAGTCCATCGCCCGTCGGGTGTTGGGATCGGATGCGGGTATTGATTGGTTCCGCACAGGCATGGTCGGGATGGCAAATATCATTTCGCGTCGAGAAGTGATGCGTAAACAATATCGAACATTGGGTACATAAGTAGTTGCATAAAGTAATCGTGTATTTTTAATCTAACCAAACTAACCGTGGGTACGAATTTATTCGTACGCTTTTGGGTATATTTTCCCAATCCTATCCTTGTTTTTCGCCCTGTCGGGCGATGTACGAATAAATTCGTACCCACAATCAATGCAATTGCAACCGCACGATAATTTATAGTCAGGTACATAAGCCGATGAAAATAACCTTTATCAAACCCAATATCGGTCGCCGCGAGCATAGCTTGTATGTCGATCATGGTCGGATGGAACCTTTAATGCTGGGTGTGTTGGCGGGGCTGACACCGCCCGATGTAGAGGTGACGCTGTTTGATGATCGCATGGAGTCGATTCCGTATGACGAGCAGACGGATTTGGTGGCGATCACGGTGGAAACTTACACCGCCAGACGGGCGTATGAAATTGCCGCCGAGTATCGGCAACGCGGCGTACCCGTCATCATGGGCGGAATGCACCCGACGCTATTGCCCGATGAAGCCGCACTGTATGCGAACAGTGTTTTTACGGGCGATGCCGAAACGATGTGGGCGACGGTGGTGGCGGATGCGCAAAAAGGACAACTCAAGCGTCGTTATCACGGCGAACCTGGGATTGCCCAAGCAGGTGGGCTATTGCCTAGGCGGGATATTTTCAAGAGCAAAGGCTATTTGCCGATGACTTTGATGCAGTATTCACGCGGCTGCCGTTTTGCCTGCAACTTTTGCGCGGTGAGCGAATACTTTGACCGCAAGCATCACATCCGTCGTATCGACGAAGTGCTGAAGGAAATCGACCATCATGGGCATAAATTCATCTTCTTTGTGGATGACAACATCGCCTCGAACAAGACTGCCCTGAAAGACCTTTGTCGTGAACTGATTCCGCTGCGGGTGAAATGGTTTAGCCAAGCCAGTTTGGATATTACTCGTGATGCCGAGTTGATGCGGTTGATGACCGACAGCGGCTGCGTGGGCAATGTGATGGGGTTTGAAACCATCACGCGTGACAGCCTGCGGGAGTCCAAAAAATCGCCCAACCTGCCTGGGTTCTCTAATTATCAGCAGGAAGTCGATATTTTGCGGGAATACGGGATGCAAACTTGGGCAGCGTTTACGTTGGGCTATGACCATGACACGCGTGACTCTATCCTCGATACACTTGATTTTGCGCTGACCCATCGCTTCACCTTTGCCGCGTTCAACATCCTGATGCCTTATCCCAATACGCCGCTGTACCGCAAATTGGAGACCGAAGGGCGTTTGCTTTACGACGGAAAATGGTGGTTGCACCCAGACTATCGCTTCAATCAGGCGGCGTTTGTGCCGAGCAAGATGTCTGCTGATGAGCTGACCGAGGTGTGCCATGCAGCCAGAAAGCGTTTCAATAGCCTGCCCGCGTTGCTGCATCGTTTCTCGGACATGAAAACCAATATGCGCACCTTGTGGAGCGTGGTGTCCTACTGGAAATACACGATGCTGTTCAGAAACGAGGTGTATCAAAAGCATCGCATGAGATTTGGGCTGAAATGAAAAAAGCGATTTTTGAGGTTTATCAATATGTTGCGCCAGCGGTACTGACCCCGCTCTCCTTTTTTCTGTGGTGGCGGACATACGACGGCAATATATGGCTGACGCTGATAGCTTGGCTTACGCCCATTCTTTATGCCTATATTGTTCCTGGCGTGGGGACGAATATCTTAAAAGTCTGGGAGTTCGATACGCGCTTTCGCTTGGGGCGGTTTCGCCCTCACCACGGATTTGTATTCGGCAGTGCCACGGCAACCTTAGCTTGGCTGTGCCACGGAGGGTTCGCTAACAGCGTGTTTGATCTGTTTCAAACCAGCTTGGTATTGGCTTCCGTGCTGGGGTTTTGGAATGTACTTTACGATGTCAAAGCCATTGAGTCTGGCATCCTGCGGGTATATAACCAGCCTTGGGCGGACGATAAAGGGGCGGAGGCGATCACGCTGGATTATGCCCCTTGGTTCTTTGCAGGATTTGGGGCAATCTATGGCTTGGGTATGGCGGGGGCGGAATGGTTGGCGGCACGGGGTTTGCTAATTGCGACTGTATTTTGCTGTTTATTTCCCGTCCTACTGCTCACCGCCATCGCCTTTCCTGTATGGGGCTATCGCCGCCGATCTAATCGGGTACACGGTCATTCGGGCTGTCATCCCATCGCCAAGGAGTGAAAATCTTGCCATTTAACGTGCTTATTTTATTGCTGTCATTTTTTGCCTCGTGGGGCTGTTTGTGGGTCGCCAGTCATTCGAGCTTGGGCTTTGCGCTGCTTGCCGTGTGGCTGTTTAGTCTCATCGCCAACACGCCGTTTGCCTTGATGCACGAAGCGGTACACGGGGTTGGCTGTGCGTCGCCGCGCCGCAATGAATGGCTGGGCATCGTGTGTGGCTGGGCTTTCCCGACCTCGTTCTCCATGCAGCGGTTGGCGCATGAAGGACATCATCAGCGTAATCGCACCGATCAAGAATTGTACGACTACTATTTGCCGCACCAGTCTCGGCTGATGCGCAATCTGTGGCTCTATACGGGTAATCTATTGGGCTTGTACTGGTGGTCGGTGGTATTGGGAAATGTGCTTTACCTGCTGGCACCTTGGGCATATCGCTCGCGCTTTTTTGTGGAACGCTATGCCCCCGCGTTGGGCTTTGGAAGCTATATCGCCGACTTGGCTAAACTGCCCGTGTTACGCGTATGGAGCGAGATTGCCTTGGCGTTTGCGTATCAAGCCCTGATTTTTTATAGTCTTGATTTGAATGTGTTCTGGACGTTGGCGTGTTACGGCGCATTCGCGCTGCACTGGTCAGTGTTGCAATATGCCGATCATGCGTGGAGTGCGCGCGAGGTGCGCAGTGGCGCGTGGAATCTCAAGGTCTTGCCGCCTTTTCGCTGGATCGCACTCAATTACCATTATCATTTAGCACATCATCAATATCCCAATGTGCCGTGGTACAAATTACCCAGTTTGGTTGATCCATCGGTGCTCCAGCCGTCTTTTTGGCGGATTTATTTTAGTCTCTGGAAAGGCGTGCGTCCCGCACCGCCCATGGGTGCACCCGCCGATTTAGCTTTTCTTTTTCCTGCTGCGGAACAGGAATCGCACCGATGATTGCTGACCGCCCCGTCTTCCAACCGCCCGCACCGCAGCCGCCCACCGCCTTGCCGACTTGGCAATTGTTGCGGGCAGCCTTGTTCAATCCGCTGAACGTGTGGTGTCAAAAACATTTTGAGGAGTGGGTGGTGGTGGAGCGCACCCTGCTCGGTACACGCTTGGTGGTGAGTGACCCCACGCACATCAAATGGATACTGGTCGATCACGCCGACAATTATGTGCGTGACAGTATGCAGCAGCGCATCGTGCTGCGCATGACGGGGCGCAGCGTGTTTTCGGCAGAGGGGCGCAAGTGGCAAGTTCAACGCCAAGCCTTAGCACCGCTTTTTTCGGCGAAAACGGTGGCGACCTACTTGCCCAATATGGTCGCCGCCGCAGAGGCGGCGGTGCATCGGTTGCGTGCCATAGGAACGGAGATTGACCTTGGGCGCGAGATGGCGGCACTGACAGTCGATGTGCTGGGCCGCACGATTTTTACGCAGGGATTAGGCGAGCCGTCGACGGCGATAGCCGAGAGTGTAAGACGGTTTGCCGACATCAACGGCATGGTTGAACTGGGCGATTTACTCGGATTGCCTGCGTGGTTGCCAGGCATACGGCGCATGTTGGGGTGGCGCACGACCGCCTTGGTGCAACAACGGGCGAAACGTGTGATCGCCGAGGCAAAAAGGGCAGGCTCATCGCCGCCAGACGATCTCTTCGCGCGTCTTTTTGCGGCGCATGATGCCGAAACGGGGCAGTCGTTAAGTGCCCGCGAGATTGAGGGCAATGTGTCCACCCTGATTGGCGCGGGTTCGGATACGGTTGCGGTCGCTTTGACTTGGGCTATCTTTTTGCTGTCACAGACACCACATGTACGCGAAGCAGTCGAGGCAGAGGTGGATGCGTATCTGACCAGTGAGTCATTCACGGCTGACACGCTTAAAAAACTGGTTTGGACGCGTGCCGTGGTTGAAGAAAGTATGCGCTTGTATCCACCCGCCCCGATGATCGGGCGCATGGCTCGCAGCGCAGACAAGCTAGGGGACGAGCACGTGCCAGCGGGAGCGTCCCTTTTGATTTCGCCTTGGGTGTTGCACCGACATGCCAAGCTGTGGCATGACCCTCATGCCTTTGTGCCTGAACGTTTTTTGCCTGAGCAACGGGCGCAAATTCCACGCTTTGCTTATCTGCCCTTCGGCGCGGGGTCTCGTGTCTGTTTAGGGATGGGGTTTGCGATGCAGGAAGCGGTGGTGATTTTGGCGATGCTGATGAAACACTTGCGTTTTGAACGCGCCGATCATCACCCTATCGAACTGCGCCAGTGCATCACCTTGCAAACGAAGGAACCGTTGCGTATGCACATTCGGTCTCGCTCAGCATGAATACAGCGTATTTTTCTTGGCCCGATGCGGCGCGATGGCGTGCTTTCCTCAAGTTTATGGCACTGTTCTACGTGTTTTTCTTTCCGCTTTATTTTGGCGCGGGATATGTTGCGGCACATGCCCCGCAAACGTTTGGGTTCTATGGTGCATGGGAGCGCAATATCCCACTGGTTCCTTGGATGATTTGGCCGTATTTATCGTTGTACTCGGTATTTTTGTTGCCGCTGTTTCACCTAAGTGCCAAACAAATCGACATACTGGCACGTCAGTCCACAGCGACGTTGCTCATCGCGGGTGGTATTTTGCTACTGTTGCCAGCGCACTTAGGATTTGCGCCAGCCAAAGTGGTGGGGCTACATCAACCGCTGTTTGATTTGCTCACTCAAGTGGATACGCCACACAACCTCGTGCCGTCGTTGCATGTCGCATTTGCTGCGTTGATTCTGCTTGGCTGTGCTGAACGCGGCCCCAAGTTTTGGGCTTGGGGATATGGAGCCTGGTTGGTGCTGATGTCTGCCTCCACCGTGCTGGTTCATCAACATCACCTGCTTGATGTCATCAGCGGGCTGGGACTGGCTTTTATCATGCGGCGGATTTTCCCGCTCGGCTCTTCCTGACAAACCAGCCCGCGACGAAGCCCAGCATCAAACCACCTGCGGCACCTGCCACGCCGACCCAGACCACGCTTTTTTCGATAGCACTCAAGACGGGATTGTCGAGAAAGTTCGTGCCCGTATGAATAGCCAGTAATTTCCATTCGCCATTATCTTTGATGGAAACCGCTGTCCAGCGTCCATTCATGTCGAAACTGCGTCCGTCTGCCATTTCATAATGCTCTTTGGTCGAACCCTTGTTGACGGCAAATGTCCCTTGATAGATTTGCGACAGACCATCAGGCTCCGCCGCAATCGACACGGTTTTCATGCGCAAGGTGTCGCGGGTGTATAGGTTCTCAAAATACGCTTTGAGTTTATCCATCTCCGTGAAGTTGTCCTGCGTCACCAAGGTGGTCATAAACGGTTGATGCAGTAGTTTTTGCAGGGCAACGTAATCACGGCTGTTCGCGGCGGCGGCGAGTTCGACCTTCAACTTGCGCAGGGCGGCTTGATCGGTTTGTTCCCCTGAGTTGTCCGCAAAAACGGGCGCAGCAAGCAACAGGGATAAGGCGAGGGTGGCAAAGAGACGGGACATCAGTATTTCTCCTATTCAGGTTGAAGGTATTGAAAAGTTGTCAGGGGGTTTGGGGATGCGCTTTGCGGCGCGGCCACTCCTCAAAGGGGTGGACACGGCAACCTGTGGGCAGCATCTTGCCTGCACGCAACACGGCACCAGGGCCGAGTTGCGCCGCACCGCCGAGTATCGCCTCGGACTCGACGATAGGTGCGGCTGCCAGCACCAGCCAACGACCCGTTGCATCGCGTTGTACCAAATGCCCCGCCAGGATGCTCTTCATGCCTAACACCGCGCCGCGTTCAACGCGAACAGCGTGGCGGTCGGTAATCAGCACCCTAGGGCCGACATAGGCATAAGGACTAAGCTGACCGCCCCACAATTTTATCCACAACGCGTACAGCCCTGGCACCAATCGTAATAATTCCTCCAGCCACGGCAAACGGTTAAACAGCATTTGCCACTGGGTCAATGCCCACCACACCCGATACGCACGCATGTCTTGGGTCAATCGACCTGCTGGTCGCCCCCAAATGACAATGATGAGTCGGGCGGCGAGCGGTGGTAGCAGGTAAATCCACGCGGCAAACATACCCACGCAAGCACTGGTTGTCTCACTGACGCCCACGGAAATGCCCAAGCCTGAGACCAAATGTAGAAACGGTAAGCCATTCAGCCATAAGGAAAAAGCACTGGGTTTTTCCAGATTATACGATTCAACGTCGGTCATAGCCCAGCATCCTTTCGCCCAGATTCGCCAATTCTGGGGTGTGGTCGAACACTTGGAAGGTGACGGGCATCATCTGGCGATTAAACAAACTTTCTTGAAACGCTCGATTTTTCTCCAACGCCAGAATTGCCTGAATCATCTCTTCCTTGCGGCTGGACAATTCTGGCATTTCGCGCACCAACTGGTGAATGACCATGACCCCAGAACCGCTACGCGTGGGACGGGTAATGCCGCGCAACATGGCTTGGAACAACCACGCATTCACGCGTTTCGCTTTGCCCGCTGAACCCATGCACTGTTCAATCATCCTGCCGTCGATATGTAGGTGACGCGCTTCGTCTTTCATGTGTTCACGATGTACCGAAACGAAGGCGAGGTCTAGCGCACCCAGCGTCTCCGTTTCGGGATGCCGTATCATCTCTCGCGCCATCGCCATGGACGATTCTTCCATCGCCATCAAATACCACAGCGCGAAAGCGAAACGTCCCGAAAGTGCACCAACCATCCAGAACATGGCTTGTGTCCATGCGGGCAGGCGAGAAAACAGGCGATCCTTGCCAAGCGGATAAAGGTCGGGACGGCAAGCGCGATTTAGTGCGGCAAAGGCAGCAAAATGCTTGTTTTCCTCTTCCATCATGGTGGTCATCGCTTGAACAAAAGCGGCATCGGCGGCAATTTGAGGTAGACGAAGCAGTGGGGTAAGCAAGCGTTCCACCAAATCCGCTTCCAGCATCATAATGTACTCATTGATACGCAAGCCGAATAGCTGGTTGTAACGCAGTCGCTGCTCGAAATTCAGCGTGGTGTAGATAGGTGTGTAGTAAAGCTGGGTATAGCCTTCGGGTACGAAGGGGCGGTGCAAATCAACGTCCAAAGCCAAGGACGTGCGCGTGCAGTGAGCAGGATTAGCGGACAGTCGATTGATATGTTCTGCGGCAAGCCATCGTTTCATGTGATTCGCTTTCTCATACAAATTGCCAAATACGGTCAGTTCATTGATCGTGAATATAGAGTAGGTATCCGAAATTTTACGTGAGGCATCAGAATACGCCCTCACTTGGCCACAATATTCCACATCTGCGTGGCGTATATTACACCTACTCCAACTGTTGAAATCACCCTTATTCACCACGGCTCACATTTTTTGTATTGGACTTGGGTTTGACGAAGGTCGGAATTCAGTGTGTTGATACAAAAAACATTTTGCTTCAGCAATAATCTCAAAACCGATCTACGACCACGATTTAAGAACAATGTTGTTCCGTTGATATGAGGCTGCCGCTGTTTGAGAACAACCACTTTCTGGCTGGTAATCTTCATACGTTGCTAGATGTTGGTGATATTTTCGTAGGGAGATCAATTGAGCCTAGATAGCGGGCATGGTCGACTATTGAATAGTCTCGCATTTGCCAACTGTGTATGCAGGTGAAAATGCTTGCGTGAACAAATTTATATCCGTTAAATTTTTCAAAAAAAACATTGACATAATATCCTTGAATAATTTAGCATTATTGCCACTTGCATTTCCCTCGCAAAGCACACAATACCGCATGTACGGTAAGGGGCATCGGCGGAATCCCCAGTCTAGATGGCTGGCGCACACTCATCAGATGATGGGGTGCGGCATGGATGTTAGCGTGCTTCATATTGATTCCAAAATGGGAATCGTTCGTTGGTGTGTTATGTGCTCGGGGGGCTCATGTCATTTCAATTGTTCTCAAGTCGCGTGAATGATGACCTGTTGAAACAGGTAGCGTTTGTTCACGTCATGAGGCTCTTGCCTCAAAAGCCTCCCTCGATATCCACATCATCTAATCATCACTTCGGGCATGACTGTCCCTACACCAGCTCCAACCCCTCGCCATTGACTCGGCACAAATTAAACCTGATGTCCGTTCTCTCGCTGCTCTACCTCGTCTCGCAATCGTTCGAGCAAGGCAAGATCACGCCGATACTCGGCATGGAAAAATATTTCGACGCGAAACTACAGGTGCTGCCCAACGTGCGCGCCTAGGTCGCGCCGTGCAAGGAATCACAAATCGTCGAGCATGGGGGCTTTGATTAAGGGAAAGTGAAGCAAGGCCAAAATTAATTGGCCATCGCAATTATTTCAAAACAACAAACAATGGAGAATGTCATGGGATTTTCTGGAAATCCGAAAACTGAATGGCTACCTAATCCAGGTGGCTGCAATAGAGATATGAAGTTACTAGAGGACTTCTGGTTCGACGATCCAAAAGGCAGGCGATGGCTTGCTCCAAAGAATAGCGTTGTAAATGGTGCCAGCATTCCACAAGCACTTTGGTCCACGGTTGGCAGTCCTTATACGGACAACTATCGTAGAGCATCAATTGTTCATGACGTTGCCTGTAATGATCTAGCAGTACGGCGCGATGATGCCGACGAAATGTTTTATTACGCCTGCCTTGATGGAGGGTGTTCGCTGCTGCAAGCAAAGATGCTGTACGCAGGTGTGCGCATTGGCGCGTGGGCTTGCATCGGAGGTCTTCAATTGATGGCAGTACCTATTGTGGGACAGCTTTATCGCCTGCCCAGTCAGCATACCAATGACGAGTATAGTGGACCCCGAATTTCAGACAGTGAATTAAGATGGTAGCCTGCAGTAAAAGAGGAGCAGGTGATGAGTGAAAGCCGACGTAAAAACTTCACGGGCGAGTTCAAGGCGAAAGTGGCACTTGA